>QKCE01000155.1 GCA_003245785.1 Spirochaetales bacterium
GTGGCGCCGCGCTTCAACTCGTGGCCTTCCTGAACAGGAAGGGCCGGGTCCCGGGGCTCATCGCCATGGTAACCGCCATGACGGCCGCCCTCGGGACGCTCCTCGCGGCGCGGACCGCCTTCGAGTTCTTCGCGGGCTGGGAATTGATGACCCTCGCGTCGTTCTTCCTGGTCGCCCGCGGAAGGAGGGCCAGCTCCGCCTCGCTCGCCTACGTCGTTTTCTCCCTCGGCTCGGCCTTCCTGATCCTCGCGGGACTCGCGCTGCTTCCCGCCGGGGCGGACCTCCGGGAGTTGGGCGCCGCTCTCTTCGAGAGCCATGCCGTTCCCCCCCATATTCTCGCGTCCGGCATACTCGTCGCCCTCGGAATAATGATAAAGGCCGGGGCCCTCGGGCTCCATACCTGGCTTCCCCCGGCCTACGCGGAAGCGGAAGACGACGTCAGCTCCCTGCTGAGCTCGGTGCTCAGCAAGGCCGCGATATTCGCGCTCTTCCTCACCGCCGGCCTTTTCGTGCACCCCCTGTTCGGCGATACGCTCGGGGGCGCGCTGCGCGCGATCGACGTCGCCCAACTCCTCGGATGGCTCGGCGTCGCGACGGCGGTGGCGGGCGCCATGATGGCCCTCTTCCAGGAGGACATCAAGTATACCCTCGCCTATTCCTCCATGGGACAGCTTGGCTACATGATCCTTTCCTTCGCCGCGATGTCCCATCTCGGCTGGGTATCCGCGCTCTACCTCGCGCTCACGCACCTCATGTTCAAGGGAATGCTGTGGCTCGCCGTGGCGGGCGTGATACTCCGGGTGAACACGAGGATGATGTACCGCATGGGCGGCCTCATCAAGCGGATGCCCTTCAGCTTCCTGTCCGCGCTCATCGGCATCATCGCCCTTTCGGGCGTGCCGCCCCTGACCGGCTTCGGGGCGAAGTGGCTCATGTACACCGCGCTCATGGAAAAGGGCTGGTACCTCCAGACCGCCCTCGCCATGTTCTCCTCCGGCGTCGCCTTCCTCTACCTGTTCCGGCTCATCCACTCGATCTTCCTCGGCCAGCTTAAGGAAGAGCACCGCGAGGTCCGCGAGGCGCCGCTGACGATTCTCGTCCCGCAGGCGGTATTCATGGTCGCCATTTTCGCGCTGTCCATGTTCCCGAACCTCCTGGTCAAGCCCCTCCAGGCCGCGGTCGAACCCTGGTTCGCGTCCACGGTCCAATGGAACGGTTACGAGGTAATCTCGAGCCTCGGGTACTGGAACGGGAACGCGGTCATGTATATCGTCATGGCCATCTTCATTACGCTCCTGGCCTGGCTCATCTTCGTGAACGGCCATACCTACTGGGTGAGGCAGTTCAACATCGTGTTCGCCGCCGAGAGGCCCTACAAGCCCGACACGACGCACTACGCGTTCAACTTCTTCGGCCACTACCGGAAGGCCCTGGGGGGGCTCGTCGCCCCGCAGGCGAGGAAGTTCTGGAACGGTTCGGCCCGCGCGGCGGTACACCTTTCCGATGCCCTCAGGCGATGGAATACGGGAAACCCGCAGGCCTACGCGCTCCAGATGGTGCTCTATCTCGTGGTCGTCATTTCAATCCTGAAGGGAGGCATCTGACATGTCCCGCATCCTGATCAAGGCCGCATACCTGGCCATCTCCCTCCTGGTAATCCTCAATTACTCCCTGGTGCTCATAGGTACCATGGCGCGAATCCGGGCGAAGGTGCAGGGCCGCGTGGGCCAACCGTTTTATCAGCCCTATATCGACATCTTCAAGAGCTACGGAAAGCGGACCAACATATCCCACGGCGTCATGTTCTACCTGGGGCCCGTATTCCGCCTGGCCGGCGGCGTGGGCACGTACCTCTTTATCCCGGCGCTTTTCGGTTCCGTCGTGTTCGCCAACCTGAGCTTCTCGGGCGACCTCCTCCTCGTGATGTACTTCATCTTCTTCGGCCAGCTCGGCATGGCGCTCGGCGCGGGCGAATCGGGCCACCCCCACGCGCCGCTCGGCGTAGCCCGGGGCCTCGCGCAGATGACGGCTTTCGAGCTTCCCTTCGCGCTCTCCGTGATCGCCCTCGCGGCCCAGTACGGTACCTTTTCCATCACCGGGATCGTCGCTGGGCAGCAGGGCGGCTGGCAGCACTGGGCGGCATTTACCAACCCCCTCGCGATGATGGCGGGCATGCTCGCCTTCCTGGGCATGAGCATGAACAACCCGTTCTCGGTCGTCATCGCCCCCCAGGAAATCCCGATCGGGCCGCCGACGGAAGTGCAGTCGGGGGCGCTCGGCATGCTGCAGACGAATCGCGCGATTTTCAACGGCGCCAAGATGGTGCTTTTCATGAACCTGTTCTGGGGCGGCAGCGCCGTCGCGGATCCAGGCCCCGTCGCGCACCTGGCCGCGATCGGCGTGATGGTGGTCAAGACTTTCCTGATCTACCTCTACGTGACGATCGTGGGCGCGAGCTTCCCGAGGTTCCGCACCGAACAGTCGATCCGATTCTTCCTCGGCGTGCCCACGGCGCTCGGGGTCGCGGCCGTGATTTGGCAGATGATTCAAGGGTAAGGACTAAAAATGAGCGAATTAACCGACATGACGCCGGAAACGGCGAGCGAATGGGGGGAGAGCGGGGCCCCGAAGGGAACCCCGGTCCGCAACCCCGATCCCCGGACGATTCCCGGGGGACCGCAGGCCGACGACAAGACGGCCGGCACCCTCAAGCTCCTGAACGACGAACTCAGGCTGATCAACGCCGACATGGAAGAAGGGGACCGTTACGCGTTTTGCGACCAAAAGCCCGACGTGATAAAGCCCTTCCGCGGCTTTTGGGAAGACTTCCTCAACTGGGCGCGGAGCGAGAGCCTCTGGATTCTCGGCTTCGGCACCGGCTGCGGCGCCGTCGAGCTCCGGCCCCTCATGACAAGCCGCTTCGACATGTACCGCTACGGTATCCAGGCGCGGCCCACCCCGCGGCAAAGCTCGGTCTTCGTCATCGGAGGCTACGCCTCGGTGAAGACCGTGAAACGGATCGTGCGCTCCTACGAGCAGATGCAGGGACCGAAATTCGTCATCGCCCTCGGCAGCTGCACGATCAACGGCGGCATGTACTGGGACAGCTACAACACGATCAACCGCATCGACCACTACATCCCGGTCGACGTGTACATCGCCGGCTGCATGCCGCGCCCCGAGGCGCTCCTCGCGGGCTTCAAGACACTTAAAAGCCTGATCAAACAGGGCAAGGGCGAGGGTGCCAACCGGTACGCCGAGCATTTCGAATGGTACAAGGCCAACCAGAAGCGGATCATCCACGACTGGAACATGCCGGATTACAACTGGTAAGGGGCGAAACATGAACGAAACGGACGTTATCCTTCAGGAGCTCCAAAGCCGGTTCGGCGGCAAGGCTCCCGAAAAGGTTCTCGATGATCAGGCCTATATCGAATTGCCGAAAGACCGGGCGGTCCCCGCGATTACCTGGCTCAAGGAAATCAGGGGCTTCGGGCACCTCGCGTTTTTCACCTGCGTCGACTACGTGGAGGAAGACCGCTTTCAGCTCCTCTACATGCTCCATTCCTACGCGCTGGATTTCGACCTCGGCCTCAACGTGACCCTCCCCCGCCAGTCGGGTTGGGAAAACGGCAAGCCCCTGCCCGTCGAGATGGACGGCATCCACCACCTTTGGCCCGCGGCCGCGACCTACCAGAGGGAACTCCGCGAGATGTTCGGCGTGACCTTCCCGGGCAGCCCGAGGGTGAACGACGACTTCGCCCTCGAGGGCTGGACCGAGATGCCCCCGATGCGGCGCGATTTCGACACCAGGGAATACAGCGAGAAGACCTATTACGCGCGGCCCGGGCGGACCAAGACCGACAACCGCCAGGCGCTCAAGGACAAACTCTACCCCAGCGAGGCGGAAACATGGTAAGCCAAGTCAGGAACAAGCCGGCCATCGAGGGCCGGAAGGTGGAGCTCTTCCACCGGAACCAGGACCACATAAACGACAATCCGCTGCTTCCGCCGATCGTCGACGGCAAGGCCAAATTCGACCTCAGGAGCGGCAAGTACCTCAAGACATGGCAGGGTCCCCAGCACCCCGGCATCACGGGAAACATGTCGCTCGAACTCGTCATCGCGGGCGACGAGATCGTGGAATGCAAAACCCACGTGGGTTACCTCCATCGCGGTTTCGAGAAAATCATGGAGCGGCGAAAGTACATACAGTGCTTCCCCGTGGTGTGCCGCATCGCGGTGCCCGAGCCGGACTTCAACGAATACCTCTTCGCGGAGACCCTCGAGCGCCTGGCAGGCGTCGAGGCTCCCGAGCGCGCCCAATGGATACGCACCATGCAGCTCGAGATGGCCCGCCTCGCGAGCTTCTTTATGTGGCTCGGCGGCCAGGGCGGCGCCTTCGGGGTGCAGACCCAGGGACAGTGGACCGTGACCATGCGCGACTATATCCTCGACCGCTTCGAGGAGCTTACCGGCGGGCGTATCTACCACATGTACATGATACCCGGCGGGGTCCGCGCGGACTTCCCCGAAGGCTTCGAGGACAGGCTCAGGGAAACCCTCGACCTCTGCGAGAGAACCCTCGACGACGTCGAGCGCACGATGTTCCACAACGCGGTGTTCAAGCTCCGCGCGAAGGGCCTCGGCGTGATCAATCCACATATCGTCGAGGAGTTCGGGATTACGGGACCCAATGCCCGCGCTGCCGGCTGGAAACGCGACCTCCGGAAGGACAGGCCCTACGGGGTCTATGACAGGCTCGATTTCGAGGTTATTACGCGCACCGAGTCGGACGCCTACGCCCGCGCCGAGGTCCGCCTCGAGGAAATGTACCTCTCGATCCGCCTCATCCGCCAGATCCTCGACCGCATGCCGAAGGACGGCCCGTTTTTCTCGCCGCTCCCGAACCCGCTGCACTGGAACGTGCCGAAGGGCAGGATTTACCTGAAGTCCGAATGTACCCGGGGCGAATACGGTTACTACCTCGAGTCCGACGGCTCGGATAAGCCCCGCCGCATTTACGTGCGCGGGCCGAGCTATACCCACGCGGTGAGCCTGATGGAACACCTTTCCATCGGCTGCAACATCGCCGACACGGCGGGGCTCATGGTGAGCCTTCATACCTATCCCCCGGAAGTTGAGAGGTAAGCGATGAGTTTGAGAGACATAATCCAGCCGTTCACGGTATGGAAGAGGGCGCTGGACAAGCCCTATACGTCGATGAAGCCGCTCGAGGAGCGCCCCGGCGCGCCCCGCTACCGAGGTTTCCATATCAACGATCCCGACAAGTGCATCGGCTGCGGCACCTGCGAGGGCATCTGCCAGAACGAGGCGATCGATCTCGTGCCCGTAGTGGGCCGAGAGCCAAGGCACGGAGATTCAGGCCTCAGGCCTAAAATCGACTACGGGCGCTGCTGCTGGTGCGCCCTCTGCGTGGACGTATGCCCCACCTCGTCCCTCGGGATGTCGAACGAGTACGTGTGGGTCGACTCCGACCCCGCCGCCTTCCAGTTCGTGCCGGGCGTCGACGACAAGCCCTGGAACGGCTCGAAGCTCGGCTACCGGCGGGCGAAGGGATACGACCTCCTTACCCCCGACCGCGTGGACATGCCGATGCTTTCCTTCGAGGAAAGCCAAAAGAGCTTCGTGGAGATGGTCCGGGGTTTCTCGAAGGAACAGGCAAAGAAGGAAGCGGACCGCTGCATAGAGTGCGGCATCTGCGTCGCGACCTGTCCCGCCCACATGGACGTGCCCGCCTATATCGCCGCGATCCGCGACGACGACCTGAACGAGGGCCTCCGAATCGTCTACGAGGCGAATCCCCTCCCCGCTTCCTGCGGCCGAATCTGCTCCCACGCCTGCGAATACGTGTGCGCCATGCGGCACCGGGGCGACGCGATCTCGATCCGCTGGCTCAAGCGCTACATCGTGGACCAGATTTACGCGGGAGACTACCGGAAGACCCTCAAGACCGCGGAAGCCGACAACGGCAAGAAGATAGCGGTCATCGGTTCCGGTCCCGGCGGCCTCGGCGCGGCGTATTATTTGCGCATGCTCGGCTACGGGGTTGAGATCTTCGACTCGAACGACAAGCCGGGTGGCATGCTCCGCTACGGCATCCCGGAGTACCGCCTGCCCTACGAACAGCTCGACAAGGACGTGAAATACATCGAAAGCCTCGACGTGAAGATCAACCAGAACGTCAGGATCGGTAAAGACATTTCCTTCGAAAAACTGTACAGTGGTTTCGACGCCCTGTTCTTCTCGACCGGCCTCACCAAGCCCTACGGCCTGGAGATTCCCGGCGAGGACCTGCCGGGCGTAATGGACGGGCTCAAGATCCTGGACGACGTGACGAAGGGCATAAAGCCCGACGTCGGCGATTCCGTGGTCGTCGTCGGCGGCGGTAACGTCGCGATGGACGCCGCCCGCACGAGCCGCCGCTTCGGCTGCGACGTGACTATCCTCTATCGCCGCCGCGAGGAAGACATGCCCGCGGACGCCGAGGAGATCCACGAAAGCAGGGGCGAAGGCGTCGAGCTGGTCACCCAGGCAATCCCGCTCCGGGTGGAGAAAGGCACGACGAAGCGGCTCCGCATGGTCTGGGGCAAGGCCGAGATGGTACCGGACCCGAGGGGCGGCCGCCCGGTTCCCCGACTGATCGAAGGAAGCGAGGAAACCGTCGAGTGCGATACGATAGTCGCGGCCATCGGGCAGGGCGCCGATTTCGGTTTCCTCCCGGAGAACGTGACCGCGCGCCTGAAGTTCGCGAAGGGCATGGTCGCGGTGAACGAGTTCAAGCAGACCGACGACCCGAAAATCTTCGCGGGCGGAGACATCGCGAACCAGAAGCGCGACGCCATATCGGCGATCGCGAACGGCCATTCCGCGGCGAAGGGAATCGATATATACCTCACGAATTTCAAGGACGAAGCATGACCAAAACGCCACACGTCATAGTAGACCGAAAGCAGCTTTCGGCGGACGTCTACCGGCTCACCTTCAAGGCCCCCTACATCGTGGAGGCCCGGAAAGCCGGACAGTTCATCATTATCCAGATCGACGGCGATTTCGGCGAGCGTATCCCGCTCACCATAGCCGACGCGGACGAGACGCGAGGGACCGTCACCGTCATCTTCCAGGCCGTGGGAAAGACTACCATGAAGCTCGCGGAGAAAAAGATCGGCGACGAGCTCGCGAACGTGCTCGGGCCCCTCGGACGGCCCACGGACGTCCATAACGTGGGCAACGTGGTGTGCGTGGGGGGAGGAATCGGCGTGGCGCCGCTCCACCCCATCGTGCAGGCCATGAAACAGGCCGGCAACCGCGTGACCGTCATCATGGGCGCCCGTAACAAGGACCTGTTGATACTCGAGGACGAGATGAAAAAATGGGCGGACGAGGTCATCGTCTGCACCGACGACGGCAGCTACGGACGCAAGGATCTCGTGACCGTGCCCCTCAAGGAACTCTGCGAGACCGGTACCGTGAACGAGGTCGTGGCGATCGGGCCCCCGATCATGATGAAGTTCTGCGCCTCGACCACCAAGCCCTACGGGGTCCACACCATGGTCAGCCTCAACACGATCATGGTTGACGGCACGGGCATGTGCGGCGGCTGCCGCGTGAACGTGGGGGGCGAAACGAAGTTCGTGTGCGTGGACGGCCCCGAATTCGACGGCCATCTGGTCGATTTCGATAACATGATGCTCCGGCTCAAATCCTACAAGCCGCAGGAAACCGAGGCGGCGCACAATTGCAGAATCGGCCTTGACGGGGGGAAACGATGAGCGGAGGTCACGCATACAGGACAAAAGAAGAAATTGAGGCCCAGGCGATAAGGGTCTGGGGCGACATTTCCTCCCGCGAGGGCGGTCTTTCCAACAAGGACCGCGCCGCGATCCCCCAGATGGACATGCCCGCCCAGGACCCGGTCGCGCGGGGCAAGAACCAGAGAGAAGTGGCCCTCGGCTACACCGAGACAATGGCTCGGGTCGAGGCCTCGCGCTGCCTCGACTGCAAGAACAGGCCCTGCGTCTCCGGCTGCCCGGTCTCCATCGACATACCCGGCTTCGTGAAGCTCGCGGCGGAAGGCAAGTTCAGGGAATCCGTCGACCTGATCAAGGAATCGAGCCTCCTCCCCGCGGTCTGCGGACGCGTGTGCCCGCAGGAATCGCAGTGCATGGAACAGTGCACCGTGGGCAAGGTCGCGAAGGACAAAATGAAGTCGGTGGCCATCGGGCGCATCGAGCGCTACGTGGCGGACCGGGAGCGGGAGGAAGGCAAGGTAAGGCTTCCCGAAATCGCGACCGCGACCGGCTTCAAGGTCGGCATCATCGGATCCGGGCCCGCCGGGCTCACCGCCGCCGCGGACCTCCGCAAGGCCGGCCACGAGGTTACGGTATTCGAAGCCTTCCACAAGCCGGGGGGCGTCATGATTTACGGCATCCCCGAATTCCGCCTCCCGAAAGAAATCGTCCGCCAGGAAATATCATCGCTCGAGGCGATGGGCGTGGAATTTCACTATAACTTCCTCATCGGCCGCACGAGAACGATCGCGGACCTCCTCTCGAAGGACGGCTTCGACGCGCTCTTCGTCGGATCCGGCGCGGGGCTCCCGACCTTTATGCGCATCCCGGGCGAAAATTTCGTTGGGGTGTTCAGCGCCAACGAATACCTCACCCGCGCGAACCTCATGAAAGCCTACGACCGGGAACGCGTCGACACCCCGATTTACGAGTCGAAAAGGGTCGCGGTGCTCGGCGGCGGCAACGTCGCTATGGACGCGGCGCGCATGGCGCTTCGCCTCGGCGCTGAGGAGGTAAACGTCATCTACCGCCGTACCCGCGACGAAATGCCCGCCCGCGCGGAAGAGATAGAGCACGCCATGGAAGAGGGAATCCGGTTCCACTTCCTCGCGAATCCCGTGGAAATCTTCGGGGACGAAAACGGCAAGGTGCGCGCCATCCGCTGCCAGCGCTACGAGCTCGGAGAACCGGACGATTCCGGCCGGCGGAAGCCGATCCCGGTCGAGGGCTCGGAGTTCGAGATGGAAATGGACACCGTCATCCCGGCCCTCGGAAACGTTTCCAACCCGCTGATCAAGCAGACTACGTCCGAGATCGAGACGAACAAGCGCGGAAACATCGTGGTCGACGGGGAGAACCGCACCTCGATGGCGCGGGTCTACGCGGGCGGGGACATCGTGCTCGGCGCGGCGACGGTAATCCTCGCCATGGGCGAGGGCCGCAAGGCCGCCGCGGCCATAACGCGCGATCTCGCGGAAAGGCGCTGGGGGTAACGCCATCGACAACCTTGAACTGGCCGAGACGATCCGGAAGCGATTCGCCGACGCGCGTTGCCTTCAGGTGGAACACCTCCTGGGAATACTGGCCAACCCCTTGCGTTTTCACATACTCTGCGCCCTGACCTACGGGGCCTTCACGGTCGGCGAGCTTGTGGAGCTATGCGGGGCGAACCTGTCAAACGTCAGCCAGCAGCTCAAGCTGATGTGGCTAGGGGGGATGGTTTCGAAGGAAAAGCGGGGCAAGACCGTGCATTACGCCCTTGCAGATCAGAGAATCGAAAAGCTCATTTCCGTGTTGGAGACGCTGTTCAGGCAATAATTTCTTTACGCGACGGGCGCGGGGGGCGTCCCCTTCGGGGCACCCTCCCGCGCCCTTCCCTTTATTACCGGAGGAACCACTATGCCCTACGCGAGAAGGCGCCGCAGGCTCGGCGACCGTTACGACGGCAGGCGGTTGAGGACGCTCAACGCCTTTTACCAGATCACGCCTTACATAATGAGGGAAAGGTCCGACGCGCACGACTATTACGAGGACCGGGTCGATATATCGCGGACGGAAGCCTGGCTTCGGGAGCTCCGGAACCGCGGGCGCCCGGACATAGGGTATTTGCAGGTTTTCATGGCCGCGATGGTGCGAACGATCTCGCAATGGCCGAGGATCAACCGTTTCGTCGCGGGAAGGAGGATATTCGCCCGGGACAAAATCGTGCTGACCGTGGCGATCAAGAAGCAACTCCACGAGGACGGGACGGAAACCACGGTCAAGATCGAGTTCAATCCGGAAGACACCGTGTTCGACGTGTCGGACAGGATCAACGCCGCGATCGGCTTGAACAAGCTCGACGCAACCAAGAACCAGACGGACAATACGGCGTTCCTGTTCATGCTCTTCCCGCGATTCCTCATCCGCTTCCTGATATGGCTCATGCGGACCCTGGACTTTTACGGGCTCATGCCGAAGGCCGTCCACGGGGCGAGCCCGTTCCACAGCACCGCCTTCATCACCAATATGGGCTCCCTCGGAATCCAGCCGATTTACCACCATATCTACGACTTCGGTACCGTTTCGGTCTTCGTGGCGATCGGCGGCAAGGAAAAGGAGTATCGCCTCAACTCGGACGGCGAAGTCGAGGAGTTCCGGTTCATTCCGATCAAGGTCGTGAACGACGAACGGATTTGCGACGGGTATTACTACGCGAAGGCCTTCAAGTACCTCCGGCAAATTTTCAAGAATCCCGAGATTCTCGAAAACCCGCCGGAAAGCATCGTGGAAGACGCGGACTGATTCATTGTTGGACGGAAGCCGGCGAATTGCCGCCTTTCGCCGCTTGTTTCGCCGACGGGGGGATTCGCGTTTTCTCGGAAATTCGGCTCAAGGTGCCGTTACGCTCAAGAAGGTCCATCTTCGAGTCGAATTCTTTCGCCACCCCCGTGTCGGCGCTTCGTTTCGAAAACGCGAGGTACGTGGGTATGCTTTCGAGGGGCGGGAACAATTCCCAAATTTTTGACTGTACGCCCTCTTCCCTCGCGAGGGTCCATAACACGACCCGGGGCCCAACGATCAGGTCGACGCGTCCGTAAATGAGCATGAAAAGGTTTTGTCGATGCTCGGCGACCGCCACCAAATTCTTCAGGGTGCCGGAGGCCACCGCGGCATCGTACAACGTACCGTTTTTCGAACCCTGAATCATCCCGAATAAGTAGCCCCCCAGCTTTCCAAAGTCTCCGTCGAACCGAATGCCGGAATCGGCGGCGACGAAAAGCGAAACGTCCGCGTACAGGAGGCAATGGGTCGGAAATATGGCGAACTGTTCCCGGTCTTCCGTTTTTACGACGCCGAAGAAGCCGTCCGCTTCTCCCGCGTTAACCATGGCGCAAGCCCGCGCGAGAGGAACTATCTCTACGGTAATCAGCCGCCCCATAAGATCGAGGCGGCATTGACTATGTCCACGTAAATACCCGCCGGCTTCCCGTTTATCAGGTAGGAATAGGGTTCGTACGGCGGCGCGACCAGACGTAGGGCTTTTTCCTCGGCCGCCAGTCCGGTATGGGCGTAAAGGGCCAGGAGGCAGCATATGACCGCCCTTGAAATTAATCGCGCCCTCGTTCCCCGGAAAACAACTTTCGATACGGATTTTGGAGACATCGTGGGCAGGCCTCCGCCTTAGCGACGCAATGACCGCGCGCGCTACAACAATGAATTATAAGCCGCGCCTTCACTAAATGCAAAGCGAAGAAACCTTATGGGAGTAAGCGGAAAGAACGTGCGGGTTTGCGAAAGGAGTCTGCGTCGATATTCGGGGCAGCCTGCCCGATGGCATCGCTCGCTCCCGGCCAAGGCCTCGCTCTTCAAAAAAAAAGCCGCCCGGCACTCCGGGCGGCTTTTACGTTGAATCCTTATCGACGCCGGCTTCCGTTACACCGTGATGAATCCGAAAACCATCGTGAAAAGCGCGACGGTTTCGCAAAGGCCGACGATGGTGATGTACTGGCTGAAACCCTTTCCGGTTTCGCCGAGGGCGTCCGAGCCGCCGGCGCTGGCCTTGCCCTGCGCGATGGCCGAGAACGCGATGGCGAGGCCGCCGGCGATGCCGAGACCGAGCAGGAGGAAGGGATCCTTCTGGGAGGTCAGCATGCGGCTCATCAAGAGGTAGCCGTAAATCGTCTGGGTAAGCGGGGCGCCCGCGAACGCGACGAGAAGGAAGGGGGCGGGCTTGTTATTCATGTAGCAGCGCTTCCACGCGCCGATGGTCGCCTGGCCGGCGATGCCGAGGCCGATGGCCGACCCGAGGGCCGAGATTCCGAGAGCCGCGGCGGCGCCAAACATTCCGAAATTAAAGTCCATAACGTTACTCCTGTTTGTGTGCCGTTTCTGCGAACGGCTCGTATTTGAAGCCCGACCATGTCAGGCTCAGGTGGTTGGAAAACTCCAGCGTGTTGAGACGCACGCCGTGCACGATGACGGAAAGCACGTTCATGATGTAATTCAAGCCGTGCCCGAACGCGAGAAGGAGGATGCCGAGAAGGAAGAATAGCCCGCCGAACATAGGCCCCGCCATGGAATTAACGGTCGCGCTGATCGCGCCGCCCGCCATGCCGACCGCCCAAAGGCGGATATAGCTCATGATGTCGCCGAACACGTTCACCACCCCCAGGAACATCGTGATGATGTTCTTGAGGCTTTCGAGGAAGCCCTTCCCCACGCTTCCCGCGTAGTTGATGAAGCCGAAATTGAGCGCGAAACCCACGCCCACGAGGAGCAGTACCGGCGTGGAAAGCGGGTACTTTTCCGCGTCCACGACCATGTTCAGCACCACGAAATACATTCCGACCGTCATTCCGAGCGCGCCGAACTCTCCCAGGGCCTTCAGGGATTTCTCCCTCGCGTTCCGTATTACGCCGATTACGTGGGCCAGCGAAAGCTGAACCAGGCCGAGGGTAAAGCAGAACACCTTGATGTTCGCCCCGGCGCGGTCGGGATCGACGCTCGAGAACGCGGGCAGCGCGATCTGCCGGAAGAGCTCCGGAAGGCTGTTCGCGTCTATGCCGAACCAGGTACAGGTAATCGTGCCCCAGGCCACGGTCATGAGGCCAAGGTACAGGAACATGTACAGTCCCGTCGGGACCTTCTTGCCGCCCTTCCCCGTGAGGCCGATGCCCACGAGGGACAGAACCGCCAGGATCGCGCCGTAGCCGGCGTCCCCGAAGATCATCGCGAAGAAAATCCCGAAGAAGAGCACGAACCACAGGGAAATGTCGAGCTCGCGGTAACCCGGCACGATGCCGAGAAACTCGAGCAGGGGCGAAATGAGGTTCACGAAGCGGTTGTTCCGGAGTTGGGTGGGGACGGGATCGTCCTCCGCCGGGTCGTCCGCGACGAGTCCCCAGCCGTTCGCCGCCGCGGCTTCGGCCAGCGCGGCGAGCCGCGAGGCCGGAAGGTATCCCGAAAGCCACGCGAGGTCCGCGTTTTTCACGAGGGAGGAACCCTCCTGGAACGAAACCCTTTCCATGCCCGCGCTCACCGTGGCGAACTCGAGCTCCTTCAATACCGCCGCCTTCAGGGCGACAAGGGCAGGAAGGAAGGGCGTATCGTCCTTAAGCCGCTCCTCGAAAAGGGGAAGCGCCTTAAGCTCCCGCTCGACCTCGTGGCGGATATCCTTGGTGGAACGGGCGGGCAGGCTCAGTTCCCTGGCCGACTCGGGCAGTCCGTCGTGAAGGAGGTCATCCTCGGCCCAAAGCACGCATTTCACTGATTTTTTCGCGCGGGAAAGCTCGATGCGGCTGATCGTCGCCGGCAGAGAGTCGTACGCGGCTTCCGGCATCTCGAACGGAAACAGGTAGATGCCCTTCTGCGCGAGCCAGTCGAAGCCGGCCGGGTCCACCTCTCCCCAGCCCTCGAGCCGCTCGAGTTCGCGGGAATCCTGGATGACCAGGTCTTCGACGACCTTTTTCTCTTCCAGTACGGTGATTATCCGGTCGACGATCTTCATCGCTTCCCCGCGGCCGAGGGGTTTCCTGTGGGCCTTTTTCGGGTCCGGCTTGAATTCCTCCAGCGCGCCGATCGCCTGGTCCACTCTCGAGACCAGGTTCTGGATTTCCACGGTGACCTGGGTGTTGGACCGCATGTTCTCCACGTGGAGCACGCCGAGGGCGCGGAGCTTCGCGAGCGCCGCCTCCCGGTCCTTGTCCATGACGAGAAGGGTCGCCTTTTTCATCGGTACGATCATGCGCGAGCCTCCACGTTTCCGGCCTCGAGATTTTTCTTGGATATCTTGCCGCGCACCACAGCCGCGACCTGCTGGTCGCCGAGATACACGGTAATCTTCTTGATGTTCGACCTGGTCTCGGGAATCTTGACCTTTTCGAACAGGTTGACGCGCTGCGTGGTGGTGCGGAGCTCCTGCTGGAGGAGCCGTACCTGCTCGTCGAGAACCTTCGCCTCGAGATCGAGGGACAACACCTTCTCGAGGCGGTCGGCCGCGGTGTCGACCCACAGCGGTACGCTGTAGAGGTCGTACGCCTCGCGCTCGAACTCGACCCCGTCGAATATCGGGATCGAGACGCCCGCGATGTTGCCGGTGGAGGTATTCACCTCCCTCACCTCGAGGGTTTCCGGCGCGAAGGCGCCGGCCTCGCCGAATACCGCGATCCAGGCCTGGAACTCGGCGTTTAGGCGATCCCTCCTCGAGCGGACCTCCCGGGCCCGGTTCTCGATCGTGCGTATCTCGGTCTGCAGCTGCTGTTTCTTGAGCTGTAGGGTCGGAAGGTAGCGCCTGTACATTTTCAGGCTTTCCTTCTGGGCCTTCAGCTCGTTTTTAGTCAGCTTGATAGCCATTCTGCCCTACCCTTATTTTCCCCAGTATTGCTGGACGAGATCCGACTTGATGCCGGTCTCTTCGGGATTGAAGCACGCGGAAAGGATCTTCCAGCCCGCGTCCAGTGCCTGCTCGAGGGGGATGTTTACCGTGAGGTCCATCATCTGGCTCTCGAACAAGGCGCCGAACTTGAGGAGCTTCGAGTCCCATTCCGACATCATGAATCCCATGGACTTTTTCTCGAGCGTATCCTTGTACGCGGAATACAGCTTGATCATGTTGTCCATGAGGGCCCGGTGGTCGCTTCGGGTCTTGCCGTTCACGTTCTGCTTGAGGCGCGAGAGGCTTCCGAAGGGCTCGATGCGCCCGTTCTTCAGGTAGAACTGACCCTCGGTGATGTAGCCCGTGTTGTCCGGGACCGGGTGGGTCACGTCGTCGCCGGGCATGGTGGTAACCGCGAGGATCGTTACCGAGCCCGCGTCGTCGAAGTCGACGGCCTTTTCGTAGCGGGCCGCGAGCTGGCTGTAAAGGTCGCCCGGGTAACCGCGGTTCGAGGGGACCTGCTCCTGGATGATGGCGATTTCCTTCATCGCGTCGGCGAAGTTCGTCATGTCGGTGAGCAGGACGAGCACGTTCTTGCCCTGGAGGGCGAACTGCTCTGCGACGGCCAGGCACATGTCCGGGATCATGAGGCATTCTACGGTCGGGTCGGCCGCCGTATGCACGAACATGGCCGTGCGGCTCATGGCGCCCGCTTCCTCGAGGGTATCGCGGAAGAAGAGGTAGTCGTCGTACTTGAGGCCCATGCCGCCGAGGACGATGACGTCGACTTCCGCCTGCATCGCGATGCGGGCGAGGAGCTCGTTGTAGGGCTCGCCGGAGCTCGAGAAAATCGGGAGCTTCTGCGACACGACGAGGGTGTTGAACACGTCGATCATCGGGATGCCGGTGCGGATCATGCGCTTGGCTATGATGCGCTTGGAGGGGTTTACCGAGGGGCCGCCGATGGGCACCAGGTTGTCCTTGAGGGCGGGACCCGAGTCGCGGGGCTCGCCGGAACCGGTGAAGATGCGCCCCAGGAGGTTCTCGGAGAAGCTGACCCGCATCTCGTTCCCGAGGAAGCGGATCTTGTCGCCCGTGGAAACGCCACGGCCGCCCGCGAAGACCTGCAGGGAAACGAGGTCGCCCGAGAGCTTGTTCACCTCCGCGAGGGAGGCGCCGAAGGCCGTCTCGATTTCCGCGAGCTCGCCGTACTTGACCCCGTCCGCCTTGACCGTGATGACCGATCCGTTGATCGATTCGATCTTGCTGTATACCTTTTTCATGTCTTATACCGCCTTTCCGTCCGCGGTCACGCGGTCCATGAGTTTTTCGGCGTCCCCGTCGAGGCTTTCCGCCTTGTCTTCGAGGGAGGCGCGTATTTCGGCTTCCATCTTGGCGAAGGCGTCCGACTTCCAGGCCGAGTAATTGCAATCGATGAATTTCATGCGGGTCTGGTTAAACCACGCGCGGGCCTCGTCCTTGGTTTCGAAGGAGAACTGGGTTCCGAGAATCTCGATGATGACCCGGAACATATGCTTCTGCCGCTCGATACCGACGGCGGCGTCGACCTCGTCGAAGGAGTTCTGCTGGAGGTACACCGCGTCGAGGAAGTCGCCCTTCAGGTAGACCACGAAGTCATCGAGACTCGTGCCCTCCTCGCCGACGACCTTCATCATCTGCTCGACCTCGGTGCCCCGGCGAAGGAACTTCCTCGCGTAGGCTACCGCCTGGGAATCGATGACGGAGGCGTATTTGGACCAGGAGTCCAGGGGGTGAATGGCGGGATACTTGCGGGCGTCGGAGCGCTCGCGGGAGAGCCCGTGGAAGGCGCCGACGACCTTGAGGGTCGCCTGGGTTACCGGCTCCTCGAAGTTGCCGCCCGCGGGGGACACCGTACCGCCGATGGTGACGGAACCAACGCTGCCGTCCCTGAGCCTCACGATGCCCGCGCGTTCGTAGAACGCGGCGATATAGGACTCGAGGTAGGCGGGGAAGGCTTCCTCTCCCGGGATCTCCTCGAGGCGACCCGACATTTCACGGAGCGCCTGGGCCCAGCGGCTCGTGGAATCCGCGAGGAGGAGCACGTCGAGACCCATCTGGCGGTAGTATTCGGCAAGGGTCACTCCCGTATACACGGAAGCCTCGCGGGACGCGACCGGCATCGACGAGGTATTGCAAATGATGATCGTGCGTTCCATGAGGGAGCGCCCGGTACGGGGATCGGTGAGTTCGGGGAATTCCTTGAGGGTTTCGACGACTTCGCCTGCGCGCTCGCCGCAGGCGGCGATGATCACTATGTCAACTTCGGCGTGGCGGCTCGTGGTGTGCTGGAGCACGGTCTTGCCCGCGCCGAAGGGACCGGGGATGCAGTACGTGCCGCCCTTCGCGACCGGGAAGAAGGTGTCGATGGACCTGGTCTTCGTGGGCAGGGTCTCGGTCGGCTTCATGCGTTCGGCGTAGCAGTCGATGGCGCGCTTGACCGGCCAGTTGAAGCTCATGGTCACCGGCAATACCTTACCCCGTGAATCTTCCAGTTCCGCGATCGTGTCCTTGAGGGTGTAGCTTCCGGCGGGCTTCATGGACTTTACGGTGTACGAGTCGAGGAAGGTAAACGGCACCATGATGCGGTGGGTGAAACTGCCCTCGGGAACGGTTCCGAGAGTGTCCGCCCGGGCTACCTTGTCGCCCGCCTTCGCGACCGGGGTAAACTCCCACTTTTTCTCCACGGGCAACGGGGCGAGATACATGCCCCGCTCCAGGAAGTAACCCGCCTTGGCGGCGAGGTCCGGCAAGGGGTTCTGAAGCCCGTCGTATACCTGGCCGAGAAGTCCCGGTCCCAGTTCCACCGAGAGAAGGTTCCCGGTGAACTCGAGCTCGTCGCCTATCTCGATGCCCTTGGTGATCTCGAAAACCTGAAGCTGCGCGACTTCGCCGCGGATGCGGATGACCTCGCTCTTCAGTTTGCGGTCGCCGACCTGAACGTAGCCTACCTCGTTAAGGGCAACGATGCCGTCGAACCTGACGCTGATCATGTTGCCGTTGACGGCGACTACCTTTCCTTTTGTATCCGTCATGCTATTCTCCAAGAATCTGGTTATATATGGTGGTATATGATGCGCTGCCGGCCTCGGCGCTGAACCGGGCCTCCCGTTCGTGCAGGAGCAACATAAGCCCGTAGGCGAAGACCGCCTCCGAATCGAAAGAATGGGTCCCGAGGAGCTCGGAAACGTAGGACGCCCTCGCCTTGTCCAGGTACCGCTCTGCTTCCAGGGGATCGTCGAAGGAAGACGCGGTACGCGCGACGGCGGCGGTTTCAGCCGCCTCGTTGATGAGGGCGTCCTCCAGGCCGGAAGCGTTTATGTCCCGCTTCAGCCTCGAGGCCCGTATCCGCTCGAGGGACAGCCTCAAACCCCTCTCGCGGAGGTACCACCTGTCCAGGAAGCCCGAGCCGGTCTTCCCGGGTACCCTCGGGGGTTCAAGGGACAGTTTCGAGAGGACTTCGCGGTCCTTGCGGTTCAGGAACCGCTCGGCGGTTTCCCTGAACGCCTCGTACGTGATGGACACCGGCGCCCCGGGCACGATCCCCGGGAGCTGCGCCATCAGGTAATAATATCCGGCCACCGTTCAAAGCTCCTTCGCGGCTTCGCGCAGGACCGCGGCGACGCGGGGATTCAGGTAAGCAGAGAAGAGGTCCGCGACGGATTCCGCCGAGAAATCGTAGTACGAGGCGCCGTCCCGGGTACCGATTCGGAACCCGCCGGCGACGCCTTGGTCGGCCTTGATCTCGAGGCCCTTCGCGATTTCCGCCTTGAGGGCGGCCGCGAATTCGGACTCGAGCGTTTTGGCGTCCGAGGGTGAGAGAATGACGGCCACGTCGTCGGAACCGGTGTTGGCGATCCAGCCCCTCACGGCGGCGGGCACGAGGTCTTTCAGCACCGCGGCGTTATACGCCGATGAGGTCTCGGAGCGTATCAGGGCGTCGAGTTCGGCGCCTATTCCGTCCCGGAAGGAGATGAGGAGGTTGCGACCCGCCTGGCGGATCGCGGAAACCGCCGCCTGTTCGAACCTGGCGGACTCGGACTCGGCCTTCTTCACGATATCGTCGGCTTCCTTCTTGGCGGCGGCCTGGATCGCGGCGGCCTTTTCCTCCGCCTTCGCGACGATCTCCGCGGCCTTGGCTTCCGCCGCCTCTACGCCGTCCTTCTTGATCTTGTTGACAAGTTCCTGCAATTGAACGTCCATACGTACCTCTTTATGTCAAAAATGAATACGCGTCCCGCGGCAAAAGCCTCGCTATCGCGCGCGGGACGGAGGGCTTGGGGTCAAGCCTCGAAATCGAAATGCCAAATAGTCTGTTCCGAATATTTTTCGCCGGGAAGCAAAACGGAGTTGGGGAACTCCGGCCGGTTGGGGGCGTCGGGGAAATGCTGGGTTTCAAGGCAGAAGCCCGCGTGCTGATTGTAGGGCAGGCCGTTTTTGCCGGGGGTGCCGTTCAGGAAATTGCCGGAATAGAACTGGACTCCCGGCTGGGTCGACCATACGGTGAGCTTCCGGCCGGTGACGGGCTCGAAGGCCTCGGCGACCTGCGACGGCCCCTCGCCCGAGCGGTTGATTTCCCAGTTGTGGTCGAAACCGCCCGCGACTTTTTCCATATCGCGGCCTATGGGCTTCGGCGAGCGGAAATCGAAGGGCGTACCGGCGACGTCCTCGATCGGGCCGAGGGGTATCGCCTGGGAATCCACGGGCACGTAGCGGTCCGCGAAAAGCTGGAGCTCGTGGCCGAGCACGTCGTCCATGAAACGCCCGCCCAGGTTGAAATAGGCATGGTTCGTCAGGCTTATCGGGGTCGCCTCGTCGGTTTTCGCCGAGTACCGGATCACGATATCGTTGTCCCGCGTGAGGCTGTAGGTTACGCGAAGATCCACGTTGCCCGGAAAGCCCTGCTCGCCCGCGGGGCTGGTGCGCCGGAATATTACCCCGGCTTCCCGGGTATTCACGAACATCTCGGCCTTCCAAACCATCTTGTTGTAGCCGTTGAACCCGGAGTGAAGGCAGTTGCCGCCGTCGTTCGCGTCGAGGGCGTATTTCTCGCCGCCTACCGAAAAAGATGCCTTGCCGATGCGGTTCGCGAAGCGGCCCACGAGACAGCCAAAATAGGACGGATTCGCGATATATCCCTCCAGGGTCGAATAACCGAGGGTTACGTCGTCTTTCGTGCCGATTTTGTTCGGAAGCAATATGCTGGTGATGATACAACCGAAATTGGTAACGGAAAATGACATATTACCGTTGGATACGGTGAAAAGTTTTACTTTTTCCCCCGTAGAAAGGGTTCCGAAAGCGCTTTTTTTGATTTTCACGGTTCACTCCTGATGCATCGCTTTCTAGTAGTTTATCTGAGGGATACTGACTTTGCAAGGTGATTTGTTGCCAAAACAACCTTTTCCTGTGTATAGTTTTGAGACATCATGGCGACAGGTAATTTTTACGACAGACTTGGGGATCTCTTGAAGGACGGGCTCGAATCCGACGAGGACCCCTTCGTCGCCTGGGATTCCCACGGCGGCAAGACCCGAAGCGCGGGGGGCATGAAGGAAAGAAGGCCTCCTCCCCGCCCCAAGCCGGAAGAAGACACCGTGCGGGTACCCGACGAACTCCTCGAGGATTATTTCGCCCTCGGCCTCAGGCCCGGAGTTTCGGCGGAAGCCGCGAAGGCCGCGTGGAAACGGTTGCTCAAGCTCCACCATCCGGACCGCTTCGCGAACCGGCCCGACAAGGCCGAGGAAGCGACGAAACGCTCGATCCGGATTACCGATTCCTACCGTCGCATCGTCCGCTGGTTCGAGACCGGCAAGCTCGACTGAGCCTCAGCCGCCCGCGTCGGGCTCCCCTTCCTCCCCCTCTCCCGAACCGTCTTTCGACATCCCGTATTCGTCCAGCTTGCGATGGAGGGTTTTTCGCCCGATTCCAAGAACCTCCGCGGTCTTGCTCTTGTTGCCGTTCTGGGCGCTGAGGGTCTGGAGAATCACTTCCTTCTCCGCTTCCGCCATCGAAACCCCCACGGGGATGCGGATCGAGGCGGCATCGGTTCCGGCGCGGATGGACGGCGGCAGGTCGTCGAGGGTAATGACGGTCCCCGAGGTCATGACGACCGCGCTTTCGAGGCAATTCCTCAGCTGTCGCACGTTACCGGGCCAATCGTAGGCATAGAGAACCGAACGGGCCCTCGGGTCGATGCCCTCGATTTTCTTCCCGTTGTCTTCCGCGAATTCCTTTATGAACGCCGTGATCATCAGGGGCAAATCGTCCTTGCGCTCCCGCAAGGGCGGAACGTGGATCCTGACCACGTTGAGGCGGTAATAAAGGTCTTCCCGGAACCGGCCCTCGGCGATTTCCTTCTCGAGGTCCCGGTTCGTGGCGGTAACCACCCGGACGTCGACCTCGAGGGTCTCCTCCCCGCCCACGCGCTCGAACCTCTTCTCCTGGAGCACCCGGAGTATCTTTATCTGAACCTGCTGGTTAATTTCCCCTATTTCGTCCAGGAAGATGGTGCCGGTGTTCGCGAGCTCGAATCGGCCCCGCTTCCGGGCGATCGCCCCGGTGAAGGAGCCCTTTTCATGGCCGAAAAGCTCGCTCTCGAGGATGGTTTCCGCGAGGGCGGCGCAATGCACCTTGATGAAGGGGCTTTCCTGCCGGGGCGACAGGTTGTGGAGGGCGTTGGCGATCAGTTCCTTGCCGACCCCGCTCTCGCCCGTGATCAGCACCGAGGCCTTCGTGGGGGCGACCCGCTTGAGGACCTCGAATACCTTGAGCATCGCCGGGCTCTTCCCGATTATGTGCTCGAAGGATTTCCGGTTTTCCATTTCCCGCTCGAGCTCCCGGTGCTGAAGCACGAGCTCCCGGTTCTGGAGCGCCCGTTTCACCAGAAGGGAAAGGCGATCCAGGTTGAGGGGCTTCGTGAGGAAATCGTATGCCCCGGCGCGCATGGCCTCCACGGCGTTTTCTACCGTGCCGTGACCGGTCAGCACGATGACCGGTATGCCCGGCGACTCGGTGCTCACCCGGCGGAGCACTTCCTCGCCGGAAACGCCGGGCATGCGAAGGTCGGTAATCACGAGGTCCACGTCGGACTTGAGGGCGATATCGAGTCCCTCGGCGCCGTCGGCGGCCAGCAACACCTCGTAGCCGTCGAGCTCGAGGGCCGCCTGGAGCCCGGTGCGGATGTTCTTTTCGTCGTCGATCACGAGTATCGTGAATTTCATGGCTCCCTGCCCTCCTCGTATCCGATCATGCGCTGGGCCCGCCGCATTACCGGCAGCTTGACCGAGAACGTAGTGCCGGCCCCTATCTCGGACTGTACCCGGATATCGCCCCCGTGCTCCTTGACCACCTTGTAGGCCATGGTCAGCCCGAGGCCGGTGCCGTCGATCTTGGTGGTGAAGTAGGGCTCGAAAATCTTCGGGAGCACTTCCTCGGGAATGCCCATCCCGTTATCGCTCACCGAAATGGTTATGAAATCGTCGTCACGCCGCGTCTTGAGGGCTATCTCCCCGCCCTCGGGGAGGGCGGCCATGGCGTTCTTTATCAGGTTGATGAACATCTGCCTGAGGAGGCGCTCGTCCCCCCAAATTTGGGGCAGGTCGGAGTCGAGCTCGCGCCCGATGTCGATCCCCGCGCGGTCGCATTCCTCCCGGAAGAAGTCCACCAGGGACTCCACGAGGGCGTTCGCGTCCATGGGCAGGGGCTCGACCCGGATGGGCCGGACGGCGAAAAGGAAATCCACCACGATGCGGTTCAGGCGGTCTATTTCCTCGTCGATGATGCCGAGGTATTTCAGCGCGGGGTCTTCGTTCTCGATGCCCTTGGCGATCGCCGCTTTTCTTAAAAGCTGTACGTAAATGCTGATGGACCCGAGGGGATTCTTGATTTCGTGGGCGACCGTGGCGGCGAGATTCGTGAGGCTCGCGAGGCTTTCGAGCCTCCGGTGCCTCATCTCCTCGCCCTTTTTTTTCGTGATGTCCTCGATCGTGATGATCGTGCCGCGCACCCGCTTCGAGCGGACGAGCGGCATTATGCTGCTGCTCAAAAAACGCGAGCCGGATAATTCCTCGATCTGGAATTCCCGGGCCGTCACGGTTTCCTCGTTCTCGACCGTTTCCTGGACGAACTCGGCGATGTCCCGGTCCCGGATGCAGGCCCACACCGGCCGGTCCTGCACGTCGTGATACTCGAAGGGGAGGATTCGCGCCGCGGCCTTGTTGTTCTGCACGAGGATATGGTAAGGATCGCAGACGAGCACGCCGGTTCCCAGGGAATCGAGTACCGAATCGAGAAGCTCGTATTCCTCGGTCACCAGGGAAAGGAGGCTCTGTATCTGGTCCCCGTTCATCTTGGACGTCTTCTGGAGCGCCCTCCGGATAAACTCCCTCACGCCGCGCCCTCCCTTCCGTCAGCACGCATCCCGCATCTCCACTGAAAGAAGCTCGAGGGCCGAGACGGGATTGACGTTGTACACGTCCACCGCGTCGAGTGCCTTCCGAATCGAGGCGGTCCACGCGGCGAAGGCGGCGGTTTCCCTCGCGTCCGCTTGCCCGCCGGCGAGGGCCTTGCGCATCAGCCCCGCGACGGACGAGAGGAAGAGGTGCCACACGATGCCGGGCTTGCACTTGTTGAGCATGGCGACGATTTGGGAGGGACCTACCGCCCGGGGTATTTCCTGCCCGGCGAGTACCTCGTCCACCGCTGCCCGAAGTCCCGGCAGGGGCCGCCTGCCCGAGTCGATCGCGAGCTTGAGGGTAAGGTCCGCGAAAAGAGCCGCGGCCGCGGAAATATTTTCCGGCGGGACCGGGAGGTAGCGGTAGAAGAACGATGACAGATTATCCGCCCCCGAGGGCTCCCCACGAAACACCCGGGAGATCACCTCGCCGACCGCGTCCTTGTCCCTCTCGAGAAAGGCGTAGGTGCGAACCCTCGAAAGGATCGTGGGCATGATCGCTCCCCGCCTCGAGGTGGTGAGCACGAAAACCACGTTCGAAGGCGGCTCTTCGAGTATCTTGAGGAAGGCGTTCCGGGCGGATTCCTGCATTCGGTCCGCCCTCTCGACCACGAGAACCTTGGTCTTGCCGGAAGGCGTCAACCGGGCCCAAGCCGCGGCGTTGCGGACCTGCGCCACGGGCACGCTGTCCCAGAGGCACTCGCCCTCGAGCTTTTCCGCGAGTTCCACCGCGGCGTTTACCGTTTTCGCGAGGGTTTCGGTGTCTTCGGGAATGGGCCTGGACGGGGAAAGTTCCTCGAGGCGCTCCTCCAAATCCTCCAGGATGGGCGCGGCCTTCGAGAATTTCGCGTCGTCCCGCTCGTTGAGCGCCGGGGAGAAGCGCAAGGCGAGCTTTCGCAGGGAGCGCACGAAAAGGTACCTCGTGGGTACGGTGCGGTTCGCGAGGAAGGCCGCGGCGGCGGCGCGGATTTCGAGGGCGCAATCCTTCGGGCCTATCAGCAGCAGGTCGGGGTGCGAAAGCTCCTTGTGCCTCGCGCAGGACGGGCACGTACAGGTCCAGGCGCCCCCCGATTCGCAGGAAAGGACGCGGGCGAGCTCGATCGCGCAGGTTAGCTTGCCGGAAGTCGCCGGACCCGAGAAGAGGATGGACGGAGGAAGGCGTTTGGCCGCGATATCCTCGGCCAGGAGACCGGAGGCCGGTTGGGCTATCAGGTTTTCGAACATGGCGTATACCTCACTGTTGCGCCGGCGCGATAATCATGGGCGTGACGCCCGGGACGAACGACGGTATGGTTCTTACCGTATTCGCCAGTATGGGGTCGAAAAGCCGGGCGAAAACGCTCCGGTTGAGGAGCGGCCCCGCGTCGAACCAGGGCTGGAGTCTCAGGATGACCAGTATTCCCATTACGAGCAGGAGGCCTTCGGCTATCCCGAGAAAGAAGCCGAGGGCGCGATCGAGATTCGAAAGGGATTCTCCCTCGAAAGCCGAGCCCACGATCTGCTGAATCACCTTGAAAAGGACGTAAACCGCGAGGAAAACGAGGAGAAACGCCGCCACGCCGGTGAAAGTCTGCTCGCCGGTGTAGGGCCTCAGGGCTTCCGCGAGCTTGCGGTACAGGAGTATGGCCGCGATGATCCCGACGATTACCGCCGCCTTGGAAAAAAATTCCGATATGAAGCCCGCGATGGTGACCCGGACGGCCATGAACGCGATGAGGACCAACAGGACTATATCGAAGGGATAAATCGTCATCGGGCGGTCTCCGGTTCCGCGGCGGCGAGGATATCGAGAAGGGAACGGGCGATGGTCTTTGCGGGCGGCGCCCCGGCGAGGGCTCCCGAGTTCGCCGCCATTTTCTCAAGAAGGCCCGGCGTGGCTACCGCCCGCTGCAGGGCGTCCAGCAGGTTCGCCGCCGTCGCCTCCCCGCCCGCGAGCATGACCGCGGCTCCCCGCTCGACGAAATACCGCGCGTTGTCCACCTGATCGCCTCGGGTGCCCGAGCCGGTCAGGGGAACCAAAACCATGGGAGTACCGGTCACCGCGCATTCCCATACGGTATTCGCGCCGGAACGGGCAAGTACCAGGTCCGCAGCGGCGAGAACGTCGGGCATTTCCTTACCGATGAAAGGAAAGGGCTTGTACCGGGCCCGGAGCTCCGGGCTTCTCGGGTAGGTCGCCTGGTCCATGTTTTTCGCGCCCATCTGGTGTACGACCGTGAACCGTTCGCAGAGCATGTCGACGCTTTCCGCCACGAGGGCGTTTATTTGCCTCGCCCCGAGGCTCCCTCCCTGCACGAAGAGGACGGGGAGCTTATCGGATCCCAACCCGAGATATTCCCGGCCCCGTTCCGCCGAGGCGGAATAAAAGGCGGGACGCACCGGGTTCCCGGTCACTTTCACGAGGTTCCTGTATTTGGGGTTTATATGCGAAGCGGTTTCCTCGAAGGATACGTAAATCGCCGAGGCGACCCTCGCGTTGATCCGGGTCGCGAGACCCGGGGTCACGTCGCATTCGTGGGTTACGACCGGTATCCCGAGAAGCTTCGCCGCGATGCAGGGGGGAACGCTCGCGAACCCTCCCTTCGAAAAGAGGATTGAAGGCTTTAATTTGGTCAATACGCCAATAGAGGCGAAAAACCCCGCCGCGATCCTGAATATGTCGATGAAGTTTTCTACGCTCGCGTAACGGCGAAGCTTTCCGCTGGGAATTCCGTAGAAAGGGAGCCCGTGACCCTCGACTATTTCCCTGTCCATGCCCCGGGAGGAGCCGATCCAGGCCACCGAAACGTCCCCGGCCTGGCGAAGTTCGTCCGCTATCGCGAGACCCGGGAAGATATGCCCCCCGGTACCGCCTCCGGCAAAAACGATTGTTGTCATGCCGCCCAGTGTATCATGATGAAGGGGGGTTGAAAAGCTCCGTTAATTCCTTGTTGTTGAACAGTTTCGCGTAAGCCGACGCGGACATCCCGAGCTTGTCGGAGACGTTAGGGTCCGCCCCGTGCGCCACGAGAAGCCTGCACTGGGGTACGTCGCCCCGCCCTGCCGCGAGAATGAGCGCCGTCTGGCCGTCCTTGCTACGGATCGAGGCGTCGGCCCCGTGGGCGAGTAAAATCTCGAGTATCGCGAGATCGCCTTTCTGGGCAGCGTCCATAAGGGGCGAATATCCGCGATCCCCGGAAAGATGATCCACGTCGGCGCCGGCTTCCAGGAGTATCTCGACGATTTCCGGATAATTCGCCCTCACGGCGACCGTTAGGAGCGGATTGCCCCGCGAATCCTTCATGTCAGGATCGAACCCCGCCTCGATGAACAAACGCGCGGATTCCGCGTCGCCCGCGCCCACGATAATCGCGAAATTCTCCGGAAACACCGAAATGCCCCGGTTCAGCAGGGTTTCCCTGGCGCGATCGTGACGTTCTTCCTCCCGGTAGCGTATATCTTCGGCGGCGAGGTAATCCTCGAACTCGTCCGGCTTGAGGACGATGCCGAGGTGGGCGCAATTTTCGGGAATTTCCAGTGGTTTGGAAAATTCCACCAGGATGACGCGCATGCCCCGTCCCAGGGCGTATCCGGAAAGGAATGAGAAAGGCAACGCGTCGGCGAAATTCCCGTCGTGGAGAAAGACCGCGTGGGACACGTCCTCGAAGGCGTGCAGGGGATTACGGTATTTTTCCCGGTCGAAAAGCTCGTTGACCGCCACCACGCGCATGTCGCATTTTTGCGCCCGGAGCATCGTCTCGATGCCCGACACGTAATTTGCGTTATCGAGTTCATGGAAAACAAGAACGTTCACGGCGACCTCTGATATTCGCGATTTCTTGCTTCTATTTTCGACGGGAAAGGCGGGAATATAAACATGAAGGGATAAAAAAAGGAAGAAAGACCGATAGTCTTTCTTCCTTCGTTTGGTGCCGTCGGACAGAATTGAACTGTCGACACATGGATTTTCAGTCCATTGCTCTACCAACTGAGCTACAACGGCCCGATGGATAGTTTTATACCCTGTATGAAAAAAAATGTCAACCACCGGGGGGAAAAAACTACCCGGCGGTTTTCTTGATTTATCGAACCGGGCACTCTATATTTATGGACGGAGGTATTTCCATGAAGAAAATACTTATTGCAGCGCTCTTTACTTGCGCCCTCGTTTCCGCGACCTTCGCGGATACCCTCTCGGACTTCAACGATTCGATCGATACGTTCCTCGGCGAAATCAATACGGCCCTGCCCGACAGCGCCGTGATCGGCGGCACGTGGTCCGACGCGTATATCGGCCAATTGATCGGCGTACCGCCCCATTTCGGAGTCGGCGTCGCCGCGGGGGTAACCCGCTTCCCGACCCAAGGCCTTATTGATGCCATGGACGCGGTCGATGTCGATCTTCCGGTCGATACCCTCGTTCTGCCCAATTTCGCCATCGAGGGCCGCGTCGGCGGTTTTATCCTTCCCTTTGACGCGGGCATCCGCTTCGGGATGATGCCTTCCACCAATCTGGGCGGTTTCGACATCGGCTACCTGCACTACGGCGTGGACGCGCGCTATGCCGTCATCAAGGGCGGTCTCGTGCTTCCCAAGGTGAGCGTTGGGGTCGGGTATTACCATACCTCCGGAAGCATCACGATGCCCCTTGAAGCGACTGCCCTATTGGGAACTCTTGCAGCATACGCTCCGGGCGATACCTACGACCTCGATCTCAATTTCGCGACCGACGTTGTGGAAGCGAAGGCGCAGGTTTCCAAGAGCTTCGTGATCGTCACCCCCTATGCGGGCGTCGGCGTTTCGATGGCAAACTCCACGGCTTCTTACGATTTGGGCGGCTTAATGGACGATTCACGCAGCGAAACCGTGTACGGAGCCCGGGCCTTCGGCGGTCTCTCGCTCAACCTGCTTCTTCTCAAGATCGACGCGACCGGTTCCTACAACTTCCTCAGCGGAAACTGGGGAGCGAACGTCGGTACCCGAATCCAGCTTTAACGGCGTTAAGCCCAAGACGGCCCCGCGGCTTATGGACGCGGGAAAACGGTCGGACGCATGGTCGTCCGGCCGTTTTTTTTATGCGCGGGAGTAAGGCGTCTTTTGGGAAATGTTTTTGTAAACGATCAGATGAGGGAGGGCACGACGAGGGTGAAGCAAAAGTCGCCGTCTTTCAGGGGAGCGCGAACTCCGTAGTAACCCCTCTTCCGGCGTTCCGTGAACGCGCAGGACGGCACGTCGATTTCCTTTATGCATAGGACTTCCGAGCAGGCGAGAATCCCCTCGCCGTAGTTTTTTTTCAGGCGCAGAAGCTTCGCGTCATAACCGCCCCGGGTCATTTCAAGGACCTGAAACGCGGGGAGTCCGCAAATCTTTCCGTCAAGCTCGAAAAAGAGGAACGGGAGGGAGCAGTCGCCTCCATGAGTCCCGCGGCAGGAAGGAACCGCCCGTTCGGCGGCGAGGTCGTATTCCGCCAGGAGGGCGCGGTATTCAAGGAGCAAGCCCAGAAGAATCCGCCGCGAATCGTTCACCGTCTTTACCGCGCCGGCAAAGGGAATCGCCTGGCTCATGGCAGGATCCCGTACCGCTTCCTTCGCAAGGTATTCCTCGGCGCCCCTGGTGGATATTTCCTCGATGATCGCCTTCGGGACGGCGTCCCGCATTACCCTTGAAAATAGCGCCGGACTAGCCGGGGAAGCGCACAATACCGCGAGGTAATCGAGCGACTCTTCGGTTTTTACGATAGCGTCGATGACGGTGGTCTTGGATTCGATAAACCCGAGAACCATGCGTACCCGCATGAGTCCGTACTCGGGCGATAGAAAGCCTTCCCGCTCGGCGTAAAGGCGCACCTGATAGAGCCTTTCGCCGCGATTCGCGCTATTCATGAGAACGGGAAAGTTATCTGAATCGTAAAGCCTATCCGTCGATACCATCCCTTAAAGTATCGACCCGGGAACTAAAGACTTGAACGATTCATGTCTATTATCAGTTCCACCTCTCCGAGGGACATGCCGAGGGTGGACGCGATCATGTCGGCCGAGATTCCCTTTCTCGCCATGTCCAAGACGCGCTCGCCGAGGGGAATTACCGGTTCGATCTGCCGGTCCCGCCGGGTAATCATCGGTTTGGTATATACCATGATGGGCTCGTCTTTCTTCGGCTCGGTTTTAGTTTCCCGTTCAGGCGCGACGCGGGCGCTCGCCGTCCCTGGCGAGGGGAAGGCCTCGGCTGCCGGTGCCTTCCCCTCGCGCGGGGTGGACAGGGTGCGTTCCATCGCGGACGCCCTTTCGCGCTTCGTTTCTTCCCGCGAAAAGAGGAGCATCTTTTGGTCCGCCTCGGCCATCGCGTCGCGTAACTGGCGGATCCTTCCTTCCAGGAGCTCCACGTCCCTGTCGGCTTCCCGTCCCAGATCGGTTACGAGGCGGTCTACCTCGTCGCGAAGGTCCGCGAGGATTTTTTTTTCCGAAAACCGGTTACGTAAAAGGAGCCAATGGGCTGCCATGGCCAATAGATTGGCGGCTAAAAGAAACGCGACGAGGGCGGTCAACCAGGCGCCCCTATCCGGAAATATCAATGCGGGTGCCGAGCGCCGGGTCGCGAATCACCTCCGGAGGGTTTTCGGGCGTTTCCTCGTTCCCCTCGCCCTTCTCGGCGCCTTCGGGTTTTTCCCTCTTTTGCCCGCCGTCGCGTTCCCTTTCTTCCGATTCGGTCCTCTCGTGTACCCTGCCCGCCTTGTCTTCGCTCGTTTCGGTGCCCTGTACGGTTTTCAGCCGCGCGGCGGCGTCTTTTTTATTGTTTGCCATCTCGGTTTCGCGGGCGGACTGCTCCGCGGCCTGTTGCTGGACCTGGGCTTTCCCGACCTTGTCGAGCTGGGTATAGAGCGTCTGGAGGTCAATCGGTTGTATAGCCACTTGGGACCCTCTTCATGTCTTCGTCCGGACCCTCGTATTTTCCGTATCGAATGAGGCCGTTTTCCAGGAAGAAGGTCGTGGCCTTGCAGTCCGTGCGCACGTCTTCGGAAATGTCCCGAATCGCTATCTTTACCCCGGCGAAGACCTTCACGGATGCGGATACCTTCCCGTTCTTCTTCAGGGAATCGAGATATTTCTTTATCTGGGTCATCTCGATTTGCGTTTCCTCCAGCTGGGTCTGGAGGATATATTGGCGCTCCCCCAGTTTCTTGAGCGCGGCTTCCTTGTCCTCGGGAAGCTCCTTTCTCTGCTTTTTCATCGCGAGCAGGGTATTGAAGTTGAGCTGCACGTCCTCGAGCTCCTTCTCCGCCGCGGAATACATCGAAGTGAGCCCGTCGAGGCGTTCCTTTTTCTTTGGGTCGTAACCGACGCTGAGGAGGGTTTCGCTCGCGCCGCCGAAGCTTCCGAGGGTTTTCGCGTGGATTTCCTCGGCCGCGCTCAGCGAGCCTCCGATAATTGCCGCGCGCTTGCCCTGGCAAAGTATTTTCCGGTTTGCCGTTACGGTGCAATTGATAATTCCGTCCGAGACGATTACGAACTCGCCCGCCTCGACCGTGCAGTTTTCGATGAACTTCGCCCAAACCGACTTTCCGGCCCGTACGGTCCCCTCGTTCTTTCCGGCGATACCCTGGCTTACCACGATGTCGCCCTCCGCGTCCAGCTCGGATTTCCCCACGGAGCCCTTAACCTCGATGTTGCCGGAAGCCTTTACCGAGAATCCGTCCTCGACGTTCCCCGAGATGAATACGGTACCGAGGAACATGATGTTGCCGGTCTTGAGGGATACGTCCCCGTCGATGTTGAGGATCGGCTCCACGTTTATCTTGTTGTTGAGTATCAGGACCTGGCCGTTGGTTTCCGCGACTATCGTCAGGCCGTCCTCGGCGAGCTTCGTGTTTTTCCCCAGGGGAAGCGGCACGTCCTTGCCGTTCTTCGCCTCCAGGTATTTGCCCCTGACCGTCTTGCCGCCCTTGCCCCGCTGGGCGAGGACCTTTTGGGCGAGTGGTTGTCCCTCGACGACGTTTTGGACGAGGTTGAGTTCCTTGAAGTCGACCTGACCCTGGGCGGACTCTTTCAGGTGGATCTTCGTGCGGTCTGTCTCGAAATTGTACACGATATAGGCGTCCGACCCGTCCTGGGGCTTAATGCCCTCGGCGACGAGGTAGTTCTGCTTGTAAATCGGGTTGTCCTGAAAGTCCCTGACGCGCTCCTCGCTGATTCCCGCGAGTACGCCGTTGTTTTTAAGGAAACTGATGATCATGTCCGCGGAAAGGTCCGCGCCTCCGGGTCCCGGGGGGGTCGCGTACAGCCAGGCCTTCATGTCCTGATCGGTGATGTCAACCACCATCATGGCGTCTCCGGCGGGATTGTGGCGGAAGGGCGCGACCTTCACGTATTCTCCCGAAGCCTGTTTTACGAGCTGTCTCACGAGATCTTCCGGGACAGTCTGTATGCCGCGGTCGCGGAGCTTTTCCGTAGCCTCCCTGACGGTCGCGGGGCTTCCGGAACCGAGGGGGACCGTAACCTTTAGGTAGACGCCGTCCCTGGCGCAGAACACGTAGGCGGAACCGTTCCGGTCGGGGGCGAGCTTGAGGTGCTCGAGGTCGCCGAACTTTTCCTCCTCGACCTCTTTATCCTCTTCCCGCTTCGCGCGCTTTTTCTGCATCTCGTAGGCGCGGATGAACCAGTTTTTCTTTTTCAGCGCGAAAAAGCCGTTCGCGCCGCGCTGGAGTATCTCGTAATCGATGTCCCGGACCGCGACGCCGAGCTGGATCGAGGCGTCCGCGAGGGCCTTTTCGAGCGTATCGCCGGCCACTTCAACGAATACCCGGGACTTGTCTTCCTCGAGCTTCTGGGCCATCATTTCACGGATCGTGTCCAAGGTCACCATGGCGTTCGACTCCCGGGGTTAAAGGATTCCCTTCCGGATATTCGTCAGCTTCGCGCGGAGGCGCAGGTTGGCCTTCGTGTGGAGCTGGGACACGCGGGACTCGGTCACGTTCAGTACCTGGCCGATTTCCTTGAGCGTAAGGTCTTCGTAGTAGTAAAGCACGAGGACCATCTTTTCTTTCTCGGGAAGCTCGTTGATGGACTCCACGATGACCCGCTTGATTTCCTCGCGCTCGACGATCACGTCCGGGTTGAGCGACGAGGGCGACTCGATGCTGTCGCCGATTGAGATCCGCTCGGAATCGTCCCCGGAATACCACACGTCGTTCAGGCTCATGATGCTCGTGCCGGATATCTTGTAAAGGGTTTGCTGAAACTCGCCCTCGCTGATACCCATGGCGCCGGCGATTTCCGTATCGCTGGCGGTTCGGCCGAGTTTCGCCTCCAGCCGAACGATCGCATCCTCGATTTCACGGGTTTTTTGCCTGACCGAGCGGGGCACCCAGTCGATGGAACGGAGTTCGTCGAATATCGAGCCGCGTATGCGGGTAACCGCGTAGGTCTTGAATTTTACGTTTTTGTCGGGATCGAATTTATCTATGGCGTCCAGAAGGCCAAACACGCCGAAGCCCACCAAATCGTCGAACTCGACGTTGCTCGGCATGCCGACCGCCACCTTGCCCGCCACGTATTTAATCAGGGGGGCGTACTGCTTTATAAAAAATTCCCTTATTGCGGGATCGCGGGTTTTTTGGTACTCGACCCACAACTCCTCTTCGGTTTTTTGTTCCAATAGCGAATTCCCCATGTATACACCCTTTTCGAAATATCGTCCTGCTACGGTTCCCGAGTCAATATCGTGCGAATCGCGTTCGCCATTGTCGCTGAATCATTGTCGCCCCCCAGGACCCCGCCCCCCAGGGAACCCGCGCCCGCGACTATCTCGCTAGCGTTGAAGCCTTCCGGCTCGTCATCGTCGCCGTCGTCCCGCTTGGCGGGCACGAAGTCGTCGAGTTCGGGCAACACGTCCAAACCTCCCGAGGAATGGGCGTGCGCTCCCTGAGCCGATTGCGTGGCGGGTTTGGTCGCTTTCGGCGGGGATTCCGGTAAACGGCCCGGGGAGCTTTCCGCTTCCCCCGGGAAGGCGCCTGCCTCGCGCGGAGCGGCGAGGTCCTCTTCCGGCCCCGGTCGTCCGGAAAGCAGGAAGTCCGGCACCTGGCTTTCGTCGGTTGCGCCGTCCGAAGCTGCCTGGGCGAAGGGATTCAACTGTTCGCCCTGTTCTCCCACCGTAATGTCGACCATGTTGGAGGCTTCGCCTCCCGGGCTTTCGGCGGACAGGGAGTCCTCGAGTTCGGGCAAAAACCTCCCGAGGACGATCGCCAAAACCGACGCGAGCCCTCCAAGAAGTATAGCCATTAATACGGCCCGAAACAACACGATGCCGAGGGGATTCCCGGCGATGAAACCGGCCAGCGCCGAAAGAACGAACCCTGTCACCGCCCCGGCTATCGCTATGTTGGGCTTGAACATGATTCATCCTCCATTACAATAGACTATGCGAAAAAGTGTTACTGGTCAAGGTTTTTTTGCCCTGTCAACTTTCCGAAGGGAGGGCGGGACGCGGATTTTCTCTTGTCAGGGCGGCGCGGGGAACGCCCTTCGGGCCTGCGGCTACGCGGCCCTCAATCCCAGGTTCGGCCGAAAAGCCGCTTGACGAAGCCGCCGAAACCCTCGGAATCGGGCAATTCGGTCTTTTCGATGCGGGACACGATATGACGGAGGCACACCGAGGCCTTGCCTTTCGGGTCGGCGATGACGAAGGGCTTTTGCCGCAGCACGGACTGGGGAACCAGCTGGTCGTCGTAGATGAACCCGAGGTACTCAACCTTGAGGTTCAGGAACTGCGCGGCGATCTGGGTCATCCGGTCGGCCACTCGCTTGCCCTCGGCGGCGGAGGAAACGCGGTTGACGATCATTTTGAGGTTGATGTTGAGGTTGTCCACCTCGGTGGCGATGATCTTGATGATTCCGTAGGCGTCGGTGATGGAAGTGGGCTCCGGGGTCGTCACGATGACCACCTCGTCGGCGGCGGCGACGAAGCCGAGCACGTTCCGGGAAACGCCGGCGCTGGTGTCGATGATGATGATGTCGGCGTCCGAAAGGGTATAGAGCTCGTTGATGAAGGAATTGCGCTCGTCCTCGGTCATGTTGGCTATCTTGGAGAAACCCGAGGCGCCCGCCACCAGCTTGATCCCGTAGCCAGTGTCGAGGATGATCTCGCTCATTTTCTTCTGCTTGCGGATCACGTGGTACAGGTTGTACTGGGGAATCAGGTTCATCATGACGTTGACGTTCGCGAGCCCGAGGTCGGCGTCGATCACGATGACCTTCTTGCCCATCTGCCCGTAGGCGATGGCCATGTTCGTGGCCACGTTGGTCTTGCCGACCCCGCCCTTCCCGCTCGTCACGGTTATGATCCTGGTCTTGCCGTTGAGGCGCGCGGCGTGGTCGCCCGTGGCGACGCTTTCATCCCTCGTTTTGTCTTTCATCAAGGCGCGTAGCGCTTCAGCCTGGTCTTCCATAATTTTTATCTCCATTCGAACCGGTCTTCGCCGACCGGGAAGAGGGACTCGATCCGCGCGCGATTCACGCGGAAGCCCTCGAGGTTTATCAGGAAACGCGCGACCGACGCGCGCTCGAAGTCCTGCGGTACCCGCTGGCCCGTGGTGATGTACGCAAGGGGCTTTTGCCTTTCCCCGAGCACGCTCACTATGTTGCCGATGCGGCTCGTCTCGTCGAACTTCGTGATGATCACCGAATCGTAGCCGAAAGTCTCGTACTGCTGCATGATCTCGCGCATGTCGCTCGGCTTGGTAGTCGCGCTCATGGCAAGGTGCACGTCGGACAATTGGCCCGCTGCTTCCAGGAAATGGCGCATTTCGGCGATCCGGGAATAGTCCTTCGGACTCTTCCCTATCGTGTCGATCAGGATTATGTCCATATCCTGGTGCATGGCGATGAGCGACTCGAGATCCTTCGAGGTTTCCGCGCAGGAAACCGGGATGTTCATGATATTGCCGTAGATCTCGATCTGCTGCTTCGCCCCTATACGGTAATTATCGATCGTTATCACGTGAACGTTTAGCGGTCTCGAACCTTTCGACGCGGCGAGGGAATAGGCGGCCGCGAGTTTAGCCACGGTGGTGGTCTTTCCGACACCGGTCGGCCCCACGAGGGCGATCACCCGGGGCTTCGCGGTGTGCCCTCGCTCGCTTACCGCGATGGACTCGCCAATCCACTCGATGACCGTGTCCTGCACCCGGTCGTAATCCCCGAGCTCTTCAAGGGAAAATTCGCTCCTTACCCGGGCAACGATGCCCCGGGTATAGGATGCGGAAAAATCGTTTTGCTCCAGTAGCCGCTCGATCTTCAGGACGGTCTCGTGCTCCGCGGACGCGGCGTCCGTCGCCGGCCCCGAGTCGCCGATCCTTTTTTCCAGTTTCCGTACCGTCTCGAGAATGGAATCGAGCCGGTCGTCCCCGGAGGGAGCCTGGGAGGCTTTTTGCGCGCCCTTGGATATGGCTTCGATATGGGGGGCGATCCTGGACGCGATTTCCGGCGAGGTTTTTGCCGCCTGGGACAGGATTCGCCTTTTTTCCTCCTCGAAGGAGGCGGCGCGGGGGGCCGGCGCGGATGCCGAGGGCGATGGGGCCGGCGCCGCGCGAAGCGGTTCGCGGGCGATCATGAAATTGAGTTCAATCGCGTCCCGTTCGAAAAACCCGAGAAAGCCCCCGACTTTCACGCGCTTTTGCCTGAGCACGTGGACGTTGGGGCCGTATTTCGCGGTAATTTTCGCGAGGCACTCGTCGTAGCTCGCCGCCTGTTCGGTCAATATCTCCATCGTTCGCCTATTCCTGCCTTATTTCGCCGATCGCCTCTACCCGGATATCGTTCGTGATTTCCGGGACCGACAGGACGATCAGGTCGGGTATCTCTCGCTCGGTCGAGCTCTTCACCAAAATGCGCGCCTCCTCGGGACACAGGACGATCGGTATGTATCCCGCCTGCTGAACCGAGGCCACCGAATGGGAGAGGCTCCGTATCCAGGCGCGGTGTTCCGCGGGCTCCAGGGCCGCGATGGGCCCGTTCACCGTATCCACCCGGGAATCGACGATTTTCGACGTGAGCTCCGGCGATACGGTGAGCACGTGAAGGGTTCGCGAATCGTCCACGTACTGGAGGCAAATTTGCCGCGCGAGGGCCTGTCGGACCTTTTCCACCAGCACCGTGGGGTCCTTCGTGACGGGCCGCCAGTCCGCGAGGGTTTCGAGGATCACCACCATGTTGCGAATGGAGACTTGCTCCCGCAGCAAACCCTGGAGAACCTTCTGGATTTCCCCGACGGTGCAGAGCTTCGAGACCTCGTCGGCGACCGCGGGATAATCCTTCCGGATCGTGTCGATTATCGCCTGAACTTCCTGTCGGCCGAGAATTTCCGAGGCGTGCCGCTTGATGATCTCGGTGAGGTGGGTCGCGATTATCGAGGGGGGATCGACCACGGTATAGCCCGCCCGCTCGGCGCGCTCGCGGTTTTCCTCGGAGATCCAGATTGCCGGGAGGCCGAAGGTCGGGTCGGTGGTCTTTTCGCCCGGCAGGTCTTCCGTGACCCCTCCCGGGTTTATGCCAAGGTACCAGCCCATGCGTATGCGGCCCCGGGCGACTTCCACTCCCTTGATCTTGAAACAGTATTCGCTGGGCTCGAGCCTCATGTTGTCGATGATACGGATGCGCGGCACCACGAGGCCCAAGTCCAGGGCAGACTCGCGGCGGATCCTCGTTACGCGCTCCAGGAGCTCCGCGCCCTTGTCCTTGTCCACCAGGGGAATGAGGCCGTAGCCGAGCTCGAGGGAAAGGGGGTCCAGGGGAACGACGGGGCTTATCTCCCCCGACTGCTCGCCCGCCTTCGCCTTCTCCTTGCCCTCGGCCTTTTCCAGGGTTTTCCTGAACGATGCGGCCTCGGCCTGCCTGAGCCTCCAGCCGATCCACGCGAGGGACGCCGCGAGGGGCAACAGGACGTACCAGGGAAAGCCCGGGAGGAAGGCGATAACCGCGAGGGTCCCCGCGCCGACGAAATATACCCACGCGTTCTTCGAGAACTGGCTCTTAATATCCTTGCCGAAGGTGCCGTCCGAGACGGAGCGGGTAACGATGAGGCCCGTGGCGACCGAGACGAAGAGCGCCGGAAGCTGGGAAAGGAGGCCGTCGCCTATGGTAAGGCTCGCGTATGTCTGTATCGCGGCAGAGAAGGGTTCGCCGCGGAAAATCATGCCGAACACGAGGCCCGCCACGATATTTATGACCGTGATGAATATGCCGATCTTCACGTTGCCGGACACGAATTTGCTCGCTCCGTCCATGGCGCCGTAAAAGTCCGCCTCCTTTTGCACTTCCATCTTCCGGTGCCGGGCTTCTTCCTCGGTGATCGCGCCGGAATTGTATTCCGCCTCGATGGCGGTCTGCTTCATCGGCATGGCGTCGAGGGTAAAGCGGGCGGCGACCTCGGCGACCCGGGTCGAGCCCTTGGTGATGACGAAGGCCTGCACCGCGATGATGATTATGAAGATGACGAATCCGATGACGAGGCCCTCGGTTCCGTTCGTTCCGATCACGAAGGTGCTGAAGGCCCTGATCATCTTGCCCTGGAACTTCATCCCCTGGGAGAGGATGAGCCTGGTCGAGGATACGTTGAGGCCGAGGCCGAAGACCGTGCTCACGAGAAGGAGCGTGGGGAATACCGAAAACTCGATCGCCCGGCGGGTGTAGAGCACCGTCAGGAGTATGAGGAGGTTCAGCACGAGGTTCGTCGCCATTAGGAGGTCGAGAAGTACCGTGGGGAGGGGAATGATGAGCATGAGCACGATCACTATGGCGCCGATCGCCACGAAGAGGTCGCTTCTTTCTATGGATAGTCCTTTCTCAGCCATCTAGCCTACATTTCCCCGAGGATGTTTTTCTTTCTGGAATCGAGCGCATAGACCTTCGCGAGGATGACCGCGAGCGCCTGATAGTACTCATCCGGTATCATATCACCGATTTCCACTTCCGCATAGAGCGCCCGCGCCAGGGGCTTGTTCTCCACGATGGGCACGGCGCTTTCCCGGGCGATTTCCTTGATTCGCTGCGCCACGTGGTCCACGCCCTTGGCGGTGAGCATGGGGGCGCGCATGGTGGCCCGGTCCCACTGCATGGCCACGGCGTAGTGGGTCGGGTTCGTGATGATCACGTCGGCCTTCGGGACGTTGACCGCCATGTTCTGGCTCATCAGTTCCCGCATTCGCTGGCGCAGCCTGCTCTTGACCAGGGGATCCCCTTCCATCTGCTTGTACTCTTCCTTGACTTCCTGCTTGGACATCTTCAGGGATTCCATGAACTGGTGCCGCTGGAAGAGGTAGTCGGGCACCGAGATCGCGAGGAAGAGTATCGCGGCGGTAACCAAAAGCCGGGCAGACATGGAGGCGACGAATACCACGCCGTTCCAGAGGCTCGTGTTCAGCATGGTCACGAGCTTGGGAAGCTCGCTCCGCACCGTCAGGAAGGCGACCACCGCGATGACCACTACCTTGAAAAGGGACTTCGCGAGGTTGAAAAGCCCCTCGGACGAAAATATGCGGCCGAAGTATTTCCCGAAGTTCGGCGCGACCTTGTTCAGCTTGGGCTCTATGGGCTTCAGGCTGAAAAGGAAGCCCCCGTTCTGGAGCACGTTGGCTCCTACCCCGGCCACCAGGGCGGTAATGGTGATGGGGAGGACGAGTTTCGCGAAATACCGGAAAAAGGCGAGCACCAGGACGGGATCGGTGAAATCCGCGGAGGACGCCCGGGAAAGGTAAAACTTGAGGAGTTCCGTGAAGGTCTGCATCATGCCCGGGGCGAACGCGATGAGGGATATGACCGGGATAAGGAGGACGACCGCCCCGTTGAGCTCCTGGCTCTTGGCGACCCGGCCTTCCTCGCGGGCCTTGCGGAGCTTGTAGTCCGTCGGGTCCTCGGTGCGGCCCTCGTCCTCGGCGGCGAACCATTGCAAGTCCATCGCCGCGGCGATCCGGAGGGCCTCGCGGTTCTCCTCCCGGATTTCCGGGCCGGGGAACCGCGGGATAGTCGTCAGGTTATCAGCCACGCACGGCGTCCGATTCATACGGCCGCCCCTGCCTTCGCGAGGAGGGTCTCGAAGGCCCGGAAACCCTGGTCCATCACCTGGACGAAGAGGTTCGCCATGAGGGGCAGCGCGACCACGAGAAGGAAAAAGGTCACGAGGATCGTTATGGGAAAGCCTTCCGAGAGGAGGTTCATCTGGGGAGCGGCCTTGGAGAGGAGGCCCATGGACACGTGAATCAAAAAAAGCGTCCCGATGATCGGCAAGGCGATGACCATCGCGTTCATGAAGAGGCCCGAAAGGCCCGTCAGGAAAAAGGTCAGGAATTCCCCCCTTGCGGTAACGAGGGAGAAGCAGTTCACCGACTGGAAGCTCCGGAGGATACCTCCGAGGAAAAGGGTTTGAAACCCGTGGATCTGAACGAAGACCAGCATTGCGATGAGGTTCAGGTACTGGCCCAGGAGGGGGTTCTCGATCTGCGCGAGGGCGTCGTAGACTTCCGAGGCGCCGAAGCCCATCTGGTACGAGAAGAACTGGCCCGCAGAGCTGAAGGAGGCGAACACCATGCTGATGAAAAAGCCGGTAATCACGCCGATAAGCCCTTCCCCGATTACCAGAAGGACGTACCGCAGGGAAAAGGGATCGACGTCCCAGCCGCCGGGATAGGCGGCTGGCATGACGAGGAAGGCGATGGAACCCGCGAGGGCGATTTTCGCCGTCCTCGGCACCGATTGCATGGAAAGGAGCGGCGTGGTGAGTATCATCGCGAAAATGCGGGCCGCGGCGAGAAAGAAGATCGGGGCCTTGGCGATGACGTCGTCGAAGGGGCTCATGGTCGTCAGCGCACCATCTGGGGAATGAGCTGGAAGAGCGTCAGGGTGTATTGCCGGAGGGAGGAAAACATCCAGCCGCCGAGAAGGGCCAGCATGCCGAGAATCGCCATGATCTTCGGCACGAAGGTGAGGGTCTGCTCCTGTATGGAGGTCGTAGCCTGTATGATCGCGACGACGAGACCCACGATAAGGGCCGTCACCAGGATCGGGGACGCGAGGAGGAGAATCTGAAATACGCCGCCCCGCATCAGGGAAACGACCGTTCCGATCGACATGTCCTACCCCCTTACAAGAAGGAATTGAAAAGCTGCTGGGTAAGAAGGCCCCAGCCGTCCACTAGAATGAAAAGGATGAGCTTGAAGGGCATCGAGATCTGTACCGGCGGCAGCATTATCATGCCCATGGACATGAGAACGCTGGCGACCACCATGTCCACGATGATGAAGGGTATGTACAAAAGGATGCCGATCTTGAAGGCCACGGTAAGCTCGTGGAGGATATACGCGGGGATGAGCACCCGGGTCGGCACGTCCGCCAGGGTTTTCGGCTTGTCAAGCTTGGCCATGGACATGAACAGGGCGATGGACGAGGTGTCGCTCGCCATTTGCCGGTACATGAAAAGCCGGACGGGCTTTTCCGCTTCGGTCCAGGCGGTTTCCACGTTCATGGTGCCGTCCGAGAGGGGCTTGAAGGACTTGTCGTAAATTTCCGTGAAGGTGGGCCACATGATGAAGAGGCTCAGGAAGAGGGCTATTCCGTTCAGCACCTGGGTCGGCGGCACCTGCTGCAGGGAGAGGGCGCGCTTGATGAAGTCGAGGACGATGGAGATTCGGAGGAAGCTGGTGGTCAGGAGCAATATGCTCGGCGCGAGGGAAAGGACGGTAAGAAGGAGCAGCATTTGCACCGAAAAGGCGACTTCCTGGTTGCTTTGGGGTTCGCGGATATTGAAATTGATGAATGGGATCCTCGTCGCCTGCCGGTTGGCGTTTATCGAGGTTGTCCCGGTCGTGGAGCCCTGGGGAAAAGTCTGCGCCGTTTGGGCGGCGGCCAGGGCCGGGGCAAGTGTTTGCAGGGCCAGGAGGATCGCGGCTATCCGTCCGATTCTGGCGATTCCCGGTCGGTTCACTGTCCTTCCCCTTCGCGATTGCCCGAGGAGTTCAGGAGCCGCTCGCGCTGTCGGCGTATCACGTCCGCGCCGACCGATGGGGTCTCGCTTTGGCTTTCCCCTTCGGGTTTACGGTTTTTCGCGCCCGGCAAGAAGGAGGCGAGAACCGATTGGAAGCCCGCCACGGCAGCGGAGGAGCTTCTGTCCGCCGCGAGGTTCATCGCGTCTATGAGTTCCTTGTCCTCGATTTCCGAAATAAGGTTGATTTCCCGTTCCGTGACCCCGACCAGGAAGGCCCGGGTTCCTACGGTGATTATCTGCGCCGACTTGTTCGGCCCGAGGGGAAGGTTCGCAACTGATTTGAGGTAGGGGTCGTCCGCGACGTTTACGCGTCCGGACTTCTTGAGGAAGGCCATGAAGGCCCATATCCCGGCGGCTAGGAGCGCGAGAACCAGGATAACCCTGACGAGCGCCCACAGGGGCGACGCGGAACCCGCGTCTTCCCCGGCGGTCGGGGTGCCCGGTGCGTCGCCGATCGGCAGGGCCGTTTCGTCATTCGCCGCGGGGGCGTTATCCTGCGCGGCCGACGCGGCGGCATTTCCCGCCGACGCGTCCTGCGCGATTGCCGGCAAGGCTATAAAACAAAACGAAAAGGCCAGAAACCCGGCCGCAAGCGCTTTTTTCGAGAATATACCCATGTTCCCCCACCCGTAAACGCGTTTTATCCGGCGCTACCCTACATATCGCTTACTCGCTCGACCGGCGAGAGGATTTCCGTGACGCGCACGCCGAAATTTTCGTCGATGACCACGACCTCGCCCTTGGCGATGGGCTTGTGATTGACGAGAATGTCGACGGGTTCGCCCGCGAGCTTGTCCAGCTCGATGATGGTACCCTCGCCCATGCCGAGAATCTCCTTGATCACCTTCCGCGTGCGACCGAGCTCTACGGTCATTTCCATGTAAACGTCCATGATGAGGCCGATATTGCCCTGTTCCATGGCCATATTTCCCAACTGAAGGTTCGGAAACTGCACGGACTGAACGTTCGGGTTCATGCCCATGACCTGACCCATGCCGCCGGCGTTCATTCCGCCGCCCATCGAGCCCATATTCATGCCGCCCATGTTCATGCCTCCGCCCATGCCGCCCATGCCCATTTGGCCCATTTGGCCCATGGATGCGCCCATTCCGCCCATCTGCCCCATGTTCATGCCGCCCATGGGATTGCCTCCCTGGGAGGATCCCATGCCCATCATGGACATGGCGTCCACGGTCTGCGGGGGCGAATCGCTCCCGGCGCCGAAGGCCTGCGCGATATCCGTGGCGGCCTTGAGCTGTACGATTTCCCAGAGGGAAAAAGCCGTTCCGTCCATGGTCACGGGATACGTGAATACCGCGAAATCCTGCTGGGGAAAGCGAACCATCGCCTTCGGCACGTGTACCGATTCCGCGGGATTGTTCGAAATGCCCTTAAAACCCGCCTTTTCGAGGGCTGTCAGCTCTATGCCCACGTGCTGGGAAATGGTCTCGCTGATCACGGAAAGGGACATGTCGTCCAGCTCCGCGTTCGACTCGTTGTTTACCAGGCTCACTATCTTTTGGGCGAACTCGGGGGCGAGCACGAACACGTGGTCCGAGGGAAGGATCGAGGAAAAATCGATCACGGTACCCACGACCATTTCCGGTATCTTCCTGAGGAAGCCGTCGCGCTTCAGTACTTCGACCGTGGGGGTACCGATATCGACGGATCCGCCGGTCATCGAATCGAGGTTCGACTTGAGCCCTGGAATATTGCCCTCGAGAAAAGACCTCAGGGCGCTTGTCTGGGAATCGGACATTCCCGAGGAGGGGCTGGCCGGAGCGGCACCCATCCCACCCATGTCAACGCCTGCCAAGAGGGCGTCAATCTCGTCCTGGGAAATGGAACCGTCACTCATATGCATCCTCTCCTTCTACTGACAATTCTTCAAACTCTTCGGCTTCAATGTCGGCGACTTTTTTGAGGACCTGAACGGCTACTTTCTTGCCGATAGTACCGGCCTGGCACAGGAACTTCTTTTTGTTGCCCACGCTTAGGGTGAACGGATCGCCCACGCGCACGTTGGAAAGGCGCACCACGTCGCCAACCCGCAGGTTCAGAACGTCCCGGACCGGCAGGTTGATGGTGCCGATTTCCGCGACGACGTCCATGTCCACGGTGGAAAGCTTTTCCTTGAGCACCCCCATGTATTGGGTTGTCGAGCTTCTTCGCACGGAAGAAAACCAAAACTGGCTCGAGAGCTTCGATATGATAGGCTCGATGGTGATGTAGGGAATGCAAAAGTTCATCATTCCCTCTTCCTCGCCGACCTTGGTCTCGAGGGTTACGAGGACGACCATTTCGGAAGGCGGGACTATCTGCGCGAACTGTGGGTTCGTCTCGATCTGGCCGAGCCGGGGACGGAGGTCGATAACCTGGGTCCAGGCTTCGCGCATGTTCGCGAGGATGCGGACGATGATGCCTTCCATTACCGACTGTTCGATGTCGGTCAGGTCGCGCTGGACCTTGGTCCCCTGCCCCGTGCCGCCGAATAGGCGGTCGATGATGGAAAAGGTCACCGAGGGGTCGATCTCCAGGATGGCGTTGCCCTTGAGGGGGTCCATGTTGATGACCGCCAGGGTCGTCGGGGTCGGTATGGAACGGATGAATTCCTCGTAGGTAAGCTGGTCGACGGAGGCGACGTGCACGTGCGCCATGCTCCGCAGCTGGGCGGAAAGCGCCGTCGTGGTCAGGCGCGCGAAGGTTTCGTGCATGATCGAAACCGTGCGGATCTGTTCCTTCGAGAATTTGTCGGGACGCTTGAAGTCGTAAATCTTGATCTTGCGGGTGTCGTTAACCGGGCGAAAGTCCTCGGTTTCCGTATCGCCCGCGCTGATCGCGGTGAGAAGCTGGTCTATTTCATCCTGCGAAAGAACTTCGGTCATGGCTTACTGCTCGACGATCTCGTATTTGGTGAACCGGACGTCCTTTATCTTGGACTTGGAAAGTATATTGTCGTTTATGTAGTTGCGGATCTCGATCTTGATCTTTTCCTCGTTCCGCAGCTCCGCCGCGGTCTTGTTGTGGAAGAACGAACGGAGGAAATCCTTCAGCTCGACGATGCGGGCCGAAAGTTCCGTCGGGGTAGCCTTGTCGTCGAAGGTATAGCCGAGGGCTATGTCCACCACGACCGAGGCGGAGTTGTTGTCGATGGTCCGGGTCTGGATGGCGCCGATTGCCTGATAATAGGACAGCACCTCGCGCACCCCCTGGTACTCTTCGGACACCGGGATAACGGTCTGGTTCTTCCCGGTACCGCCCATGATGTTCACCGTGACGACCACTACCGTGACGATAAACACGAGGGCGCCCAAAACGATGGCCGCCCATTTGAGCAACTGGGGTATCAAACCCGCGCCGCCGCCTCCGCGTTTCCCGCCTTCCATGGCTCCCGCGTCGCCGCCTTCGAGATTGATGTCGTCCTGGTCATCCATACAGCAAATCCTTTTCTATCGATAGTATCATTAAAAATGACCTTCGTCCAGAATAATAATGTCCACGCGTCGGTTGTACGCACGGCCTTCCTCGGTATCGTTGGAATACATGGGTCTCGTGTCCGCGTAGCCGGCGACCGAGAAGCGGGTCTCGTCGGCCCCGAAATCCGTCAGGTAATGCAAAACGTTCGTCGCCCGGGCGGTCGAGAGTTCCCAGTTGCTGGGCCACTGGGCGGGATCGGTCGCGCCTGAGTCCGTATGGCCCTCGATCCTGAACCGCCTGCTCGAGAGCTCCCTGTCCGCCAGGAATTGGGCGATCCGGAGGAGCGAATCCCTGGTCTCGTCTATGTTGAGCTCGGCGCTCGATTCCTTGAAGAAAGCGTCCGCCGCGAGGGTTATGACGAGGCCGCGCTCGTCGCTCGAAATGGTTATCTTGTTCGTTTTTATTTCCGGCGCGAAAACGCTTATCGCCTTTTTCACCGCCAGGCCGAGGTTCTTTCCCTTCTCCATTGAAGGCAGGGAATTGATGGTATTGCCGAGATCCGCGAGGCGTCCCGCGGCGAGGGACTGGCCGCCGCCGGTGGGCTCGCCCTGAATGGAGGCGGTCATTGTGGCGAGCTGGGTCACGTCGACCTCGGAAGGGTCGTAAAGCATGACGAAGAAGCACATCATGAGGGTTACCATGTCGGCGTAAGTGTTGAGCCAGCCGGAGCCGGCCGCCGTCGCTTCCCGCTTTTTCTTTTTAGCCATCGTCAGTCCTTGAGCACGTCGGACTCAATCGCCTTCCTGTCCCGGGGCGTCAGGTAGGTAAGGAGCTTTTGCGCGAGGATTCGGGGGTTATCGCCGGCCTGAATGGAAAGCACGCCCTCGATGACCATCTCGCGCGACTTGACTTCCTGGTTGTTGTGAAAGCCGAGCTTACCCGCGATCGGCACGAACATCCAGTTCTGCATGATCGACCCGTACAGGGTCGTGACGAGGGCGACGGCCATGTTGGGGCCGAGAGAGCTCTTGTCCTCGAGGTTGTTGAGCATACCGATGAGACCGATAACGGTACCGAGCATTCCGAAGCCCGGGGCGAGGGTCGCCCAGGAGTTCACGACCGAGATCCAGGTCATGTGCCGGCCTTCCATCTGGCTGAGCTCGTTTTCCATGAGGGCCCGGATTACCTCGCCGTCGGTGCCGTCCACCACGAGGCGAAGGCCGCTTCTCATGAACTCGTCGTCCAGGTCCTGGATTTCCTCTTCAAGGGCGAGGATACCCTCGCGGCGGGCCTTTTCGGAAAAGGATACGAGCCGCTGGACGATGGCCTTTTCCCCGAAGTCCCAG
>QKCE01000308.1 GCA_003245785.1 Spirochaetales bacterium
GGATTCCACGGTCGCGGTCGCGGCCTCGAGATTCACCGTCGCCTTCACCCCGTCGAGCCCGTTCAGGGCCTTTTCCACGCGCATGGCGCAATGCTTGCAGCTCATGCCTTCGATCTTGATCGTCTTGTTCATTCCGTTACTCCTTTGTTCTTTCTCGCCGGCTTACGCCCGCGGTTACCTCATGTTCAGGGGGCTCGCGTCCTGCGTCTCGATGGCGCCCGTCTCGCCGTCACGGAAGGACCGTCGCTCGGCGACTCCCCCGGGCTTTCCCGAAAAAGTTGAGCCGGAGCGCGTTCAACACCACCGAGACCGAGCTGAAACTCATGGCCGCGGCGGCGATCATCGGGTTGAGGGTCAACCCGAAGGCATGGTAAAGCGCGCCCGCGGCGATCGGGATGCCGAGGGCGTTGTAAATGAGCGCCCAGAAAAGGTTTTGCCTCACGTTGCGAATTACCGCGCGCCCCAGGCGGAAGGCGGTCACCGCGTCGCGGAGATCGCTCCGCACGAGGATCACGTCGGCGGATTCGATGGCGATATCCGTGCCGGCGCCGATCGCCACCCCTAAGTCCGCGGTCGCCAGGGCCGGGGCGTCGTTGATGCCGTCGCCCACCATCGCGACCTTCTTGCCTTCCGCCCGGAGGGCCGCGATCGCCTCCGCCTTGCCCTCGGGGAGGAGGCCGGAGAAGGCCCGGTCTATACCCGCCTCCGCGCGGATCGCCTCGGCTGTTTTCCCGTTGTCGCCGGTCAGCATGATCACTTCCATCCCCATGGCCTTGAGGGCGGAAACCGCTTCCCTGCTCCCGTCCTTTATCCCGTCCGCCACGGCGATTACCCCGAGGGCCTTTCCGCCGCCGGCCACGCAAAAGGTCGTCTTGCCTAGGGCCGATAGGGACGCGACGGTTCCCTCGGCGACGGAAGCGTCGATCCCGCGCTCGGCGAGGAAGGCGGCGCCGCCCACCGCGTAGGGAACGCCGCCAAGTTCCGCCTCGATCCCCTTGCCCGCGGTCGCCCTGAATTTCTCAACCTTCCCGAAAACCAGGCCCGATTCCCGCGCCTTGTCGACGATCGCCCGGCCGAGGGGATGTTCAGAAGGCGCTTCGAGGGACGCCGCCAGGGCGAGGAGTTCGGCGGAATCCATGCCCGCGAAGGGTACCACGTCGGTCACCGCGGGCTTGCCCTCGGTAATGGTCCCGGTCTTGTCGAGCGCCACGGTGTCTATGGAATGCAGGGTTTCGAGGGCCTCGGCGGTTTTCGCGAGCACGCCGTTCCTCGCCCCCCGCCCCGTCCCGACCATGATCGCCGTGGGCGTCGCGAGCCCGAGGGCGCAGGGACAGGAAATTACGAGTACCGAAATCGCGAGGGAGAGGGCGAAACTCGGCCCGTAACCCGCGAGGAGCCACGCGGCCCCGGTTACCAGGGCGATCGCGATGACCACGGGGACGAAGAACCCGCTTATCCGGTCCGCGAGCCTCGAAATCGGCGCCTTCGAGGCCGAGGCTTCCTCCACCAGGGCCACGATACGGGCGAGGGTCGTGTCGCTTCCCACGCGGTCCGCCCGGAAGGTAAAAAAGCCCGTAAGGTTTATCGTCGCGCTCGTAACCCCGTCGCCGGGACCCTTTTCGACCGGAACGCTTTCCCCGGTAATGGCGGACATATCGACGGCGGAAGAGCCTTCAATTATCGTGCCGTCCACGGGAATGCCGTCCCCGGGGCGGATTACCACGGTATCGCCCACGGCGACCCGCTCGACCGGTATTACCGTTTCAGTCCCGTCCCTCAGGACCGTGGCGGTGTCGGGACTGAGGTCCAAAAGCTGGGAAATCGCGTCGGAAGTATGGCCCTTCGCGCGGTCCTCCAGGTATTTGCCTACGGTAATCAGGGTGAGGATGGTCGCGGCGGACTCGAAATAGAGGTTGGAAAGGTAGGCCCGCACCATCTCGGCGTCGCCGTGACCCAGGCCCCAGCCGATCGCGTACAGCGCGAAGACGCCGTAGCCGAGGGCAGCGGCGGACCCTATCGCGATGAGGGAATCCATGTTCGGGGAGAGCCTGAAAAGGTTCTTGAAGCCCCGGACGAAATACGCGCGGTTCACGAGCGCCACGGGCAAGGCGAGAAACAACTGGGTGAGGACGAACGTAAGGGCGTTCTCCGGGCCGTGAAAGAACCCGGGAAGGGGAAGGCCAAGCATGTGCCCCATGGCGAGGTAGAGGAGCGGCGCCGTGCAGGCGATGGAGACGGACAGCCTGAAGGCGTACCCCTCCCCCGCCCCGCGGGCAGCCCGCGCCGAAGCCGCCCGGGAAGTGCCCGACCGCCCCGTAGCCGCCTCGCCGGAAGGCGCGTTCCCCGCGGGCTGGCGAAGCGCGGCGCCGTAACCCTCGTCGACCACGGCGTCGACTATCCCCGCCGAATCCAGGAGGCCGTCGTCGTAGGTCGCGGTCATGGTGTTCGTCAGGAGGTTCACCTCCACCTTGCCTATCCCCGCGAGGGACGCGATCCTTTTCTCTATATGGGCCGAGCACGCCGAGCAGGACATGCCGGTAATGTCGTATTTTTCGGTTTTCATGGGTCAATCCCTCCATACCCCCCCCCAGGGGGGGTGTCTCCCTTCTATAAAGATAGACTTCCGGCGCCGTTCGGTCAAGGGCAGGGTGGTTCAGCCCGGCCTTCTCCCGAAATAAAACCTCTTTTACCTTTTTTCCACGCAATACCCTTGACGATTCAATACTGTATTTCGTATAGTATTACTGTACACAGAATATCATATCAACGACAGGAGGCACGATGCTATTCTCGATCAACACCAGATTGCTCGACGCCTGCGTGCTCGCGATTCTGTCGAGGGGCGACGAGTACGGGTATCGGCTCACCCAGGAGGTGAAACAGGTGATGGACATCTCCGAGTCGACATTGTATCCGGTACTGCGACGGCTCCTGAAAAACGGCTGGCTCAGCGCCTACGACCAGCCTTTTCAGGGGCGAAACCGCCGGTATTACCGGATCACGGAAGAGGGACGGCGCCAGCATTCCCTCTATTTGAACGAATGGCGCGAATACAGAAAACGTATCGAAGGGATCTTCGGGGGAGAGACGACGGTATGACACGACAGGAATTCATGGGCGAACTTCGCGAGCGGCTCGGCCGCCTTTCGCCCGAGGAACGCGACGCGGCCTGCGCGTATTACGAGGAATATTTCGACGAGGCCGGCCCGGATAAGGAACGGGACGTGATCCGGGAGCTCGGTTCGCCCCAAAGCGTGGCCTCGCGCATCCTGGCCGACCACGCGGTAAAGGCCGCCCGCGAATCCCCGGGAAACCCCGGAAAGGGACTTTCCGCGCTATGGTTCGTGCTGCTGGCGGTCGTCGCGGCCCCCATGGCCCTGCCCGCGATCCTCGCGATCGTGGGGGCGATCGTCGCGGTGGTGGCGACCCTTTTCGCGGTGGGAATCGGCGCGATCGGCCTCGTCATCGGCGGGGTAGCGCTCTTCGTCGGGGGCTTCGTGAACCTTTTCATCACCCCGGCGAGCGCCCTCGTCCTTTTCGGCGTGGCGTTCCTCCTGTGGGGCGCGGGAAAAATCGTGTTCGCGATCATCGGCGCGCTGTTCTCGCTATTGGGACAGCTCGTCTCGTGGCTCTTCGGACGGGCCCCGGGGGGATATTATGGGAGATAATTCGAAGAAGTATTACGATCCCGAAAAGTGGGAAAGAAAGGCCGAGCGGCGGGAATGGCGCGACGAATGGCGTTACCGGCGGCGGGGGCGCTCGATTTCCGGCGGCTTCGGGCTAATCGTCGCGGGGTGCGTGC
>QKCE01000218.1 GCA_003245785.1 Spirochaetales bacterium
TTGCCCCGCGAAAGGGCCTCGCCGATATTCGCCAGGGTGAAGCTGTAGTCGATTCCCCAGTTCGTCACGAAGCAGCCCGCCACGATGGTCGCGTAAAGCGCGGCGATGAGGGCGAGCATGACGCCGACGAGGACCGCCAGGACCCGCCGGACACCGGGAGAGGCGAGCTCGGTCAGACGGCTCGAGGGCTTCCCCGTGACGGTGACGAAGCTTTTCTTCGACACCCAATAACGCTGGGACAGGAAGGCCGTCAGGGTCGGGAGGAGGAGCATGACCGAGAGGGCCGCGCCGCCCCCGAGATCGTTCCTGCCCGTCACCTCCATGTACGCCTCGACCGAAAGCACCCGGTAGTCCCCCGCGAGGAGGAGGGGGTTCGCGAAATCCGCGAGGCTGTTGGTGAACACCAAAAGCCAGGCGCTCAGGATTCCCGGCATGGCCAGGGGCAGGGTTATGGACGTGAAGGTCTTGAGCCTCCCCGCGCAAAGGTCCAGGGCCGCGTCTTCCTGGGTGGAGTCGATGGCCTTGAGCACCCCGGACATGGTCATGTAGGCGATGGGGAACATGCCGATGGTCTGGACGATCACGAGGCCGTCGAGGCCGTATATGCTGAAGGACGAAAGCCCCAAAAGCTGCTTGGTGATGAGCCCGTTGTTTCCCGCGAGGAGGATCACCGACAGGGTGAGGGAAAAGGGCGGGGAGATGACCGGCAGGGTCGCCAATCCATTGATGAGCCGCTTGCCGGGTATGGAAGTCCGGTTCACCGTGAAGGCGAAGAGAAAGCCCACCAGGGTGGAAACCGAGGCGGTCAGGGCGCCGAGGAGCAGGCTGCCCCCGAAGGCGCGAAGGTAGTCCCCGCCGAGCACGCGCTTCCAGGTGTCAAGGGAAAACCGCCCGTCCGACACGAAGGTGAGCCGGAAGGTCTCGAACAGGGGATAGGCGATGAACACGAAGGAAATGGCCGCGAGGACGATGATCGCGAAAGCCGAGATCCGGTCCCGGGCGAAGGCCACGACGAGCCATATGACCGAGAAAAGCGCGAGGATTCCCAGGGCGAACACGAGAAGAACCCGGTCGAACTCGCGCCAGGGGCCGCCTTCCCGGGTAATCATCAATATGCCGATTATGTCGCTGCCGTCTTCGTTGAGAAGCGGCTTGAAGGTAACCTGGGTCGACATACCGCCGAATGAAAAGGTTTTTTTGGTCGTGTACGCCTCGAAATAATAGGCGCTGTCCAGGCCGGCGGCGAACTCCGGGTCGGCCTTGTGGCGCTCCCAAAAAGCCGCAGCCTCTTCGTCCGCGGCGGCGTCGCCCGAGGGGACCGGAACGTACCCGCTCGGGTCGGAAGACGGGGCGAGGAAGGCGTAGCGTTCGCCCGACAGGGCGTTTTGGGACGATTCAAGCCAGGCGGGAACGAGGGCGGGATCCGCGGGGGCGGTCCTCACGAAGAGTTCGGCCTGACCGGAACGAAGGCCGTCCACGATCCCGATGAACGCCTTGCGGACCGTGAGGAAAACCCACGAATCCGCAAGGGCGAAAATCGCGAACGCGGCGGCAAAAACGACGAGTTTTTTCCGCGCGTCCTTCATGCTTACCTCTTCGAGCCTATTTCCTTGTTCCACCGGTCCTTGAGCCGGTCGGAATTCGCCTTGTCGCCGTCCCAGCGGAGATCCTGGTTGACGGTCTTTATCTTGTCGATGGAGAAGGCGTTGGGGTTGGTGGTGGCGATCTTCGAGACGGGCACCACGTACCAGGTGGCGATCAGGTCCTGGGCTTCCTTGGAGAGGATCCAGTCGTAGAGTTTCTTGGCCTGCACGGTTTCCTTGCCGCCCTTGATCAGGGACATGGAAGCGAGCTCGTAGCCCGTGCCCTCGGCGGGCGCGGTGATCACCACCGGGGCCTTGCCGTCGACCTTGAGCTTCACCTGGTCGTGGGCGTAGCCGATCGCGATCGGGATCTCGCCGATGGCCACGCTCTTTCCGGGGGCCGAGCCGGACTTGGTGTACTGGTCGATGTTGAGGTCGAGCTTGCGGAGGTAGTCGAAGGCCTTTTCCTCGTCGCCGTTGAAAAGGTAGCGCTGGGTGGTGATGAGGTTATAGGCCGTGCCCGAGGTGAGGGGGCTCGCGACGCGGATGTAGCCCTTGTACACCGGCTTGAGGAGGTCGGCCCAGGACTGGGGAATCGGGAGGCCGAGTTCCTTGGCGCGGTCCGTGTTGGTCACGAAGGTCAGGGGCCCGACGTAGAGGCCTATCCAGTAGTTTTCGGGATCGCGGTACTGCTCGGGAGTATTGCCCGCCGAGCGGCTCTTGTAGGGCTCGGTAAGGCCCTTGGTCTTCGCGGTGATGTGGTCGAGGCCCACGCCGCCGACCCAGATGGACGCCTGGGGATTCGCCTTCTCCGCCTCGAGCCGGGCGATTACCTCGCCGCCGGACAGCCGGATGAAGTTCACGGTGACGCCGGTCTTCGCCTTGTACAGGTCGAAGAGGGCCTTCGCCAGGGGCTCTTCCAGGGTCGTGTAGGCGGCGACGGTTTCCTGCGCGAAGATCCCCGCGGCGGCGAGGAGCGCGAGAACGACGGACAACGCACGTTTCTTCATAGATTCCTCCGTTAGGTATAGGTACGAGAACTGTAGGTTCAGGGTAAACCCGGCCCGCTGAAGGGCGCAACGCGCAAATCCGACACTTTTGTTTGAAAAAGGAACCTGTCGTACTTCCGAGGGACGATCCGCGTTCGGTGACGAAGTCACGGTCGAGCTTCCCGGAATCGAATATCCTCTATATAAAAGGAGCGTTACCCATGAAAAGAATTTTAGGATTCATGACGGTTTTATTCATACTTTCCCTGGCGGGCGTCGCCGCCCAGGCGTCCCAGGAAACGGCCCCCTACAGGTCCCTCTCCCCGGCGGAAACGAAAAAATTCCTGGACGAAAACAAGAAGGCCGTGCTGTTGGACGTGCGGACCCCGCAGGAATACGCCCAGGTCCACATTCCCGGAAGCGTCCTCATTCCGGATTACGAGCTCGTCGCCCGAATGGACAAGGAACTGCCCGACTTGGACGCGCCTATCGTCGTGTACTGCCGTTCGGGAAACCGAAGCCGCGGCGCGGTAATGAAACTCCTCCAGGCGGGCTATACCCAGGTGTACGACGCCGGGGGAATCAATTCCTGGCCGTATAAAACCGAAGCGGGAGCCTACGTCAAATAAGCGACCGGTCGTTTGACTTTCCGCCCGTAGCCCGGTATTCTTGCCGGTACGGGAAGGAGGATTTGTAGTATGCCCCTGTTGAAAAAAGAAGACCAGTTACGCAAAGAAATCGCGATGGAAGGCGCGCTTAACGTCGTAAAGACGACGGCCATTACCGGGAAGGAAGGCTGGGAGGGCTGGTCCATGAGGGTATTCACCCTTGGCCCGGAGGGCTTTACGCCGCGCCACAGCCACCCGTGGCCCCATATCAATTACGTACTGGGGGGAACGGGGACGCTCCTTATCGACGGCGAGGAGAAAAGCGTTTCTCCCGGCGATACCGCCTACGTGAAAGGCGGCGAGCTCCACCAGTTCAAAAACGCGGGTACCGGCGATTTCTCGTTTATCTGCATAGTGCCCGAAGAGGGCGACAAATAAATACGCGAATGAAGGGCTCACCGCGAGCCCTTTTTTTATTCCCGTACTTTAAAAAAATCGCGCGCGCATTAATTTAAAAAAAATTACGGAAAATATTTTTTTCCCCTTCATGAAAACGGTCAAGCCCGCTTTTTTTTTGACGCATGACGATCGCGACAAACATATCGGTACCTCG
>QKCE01000240.1 GCA_003245785.1 Spirochaetales bacterium
AGCCCGGGCCGCCCCCTGCGCGCTGTCCGCCTTCTATGGAACCCGCGTCGCCGCCTTCGAGATTGATGTCGTCCTGGTCATCCATACAGCAAATCCTTTTCTCTTGATAGTATCATTAAAAATGACCTTCGTCCAGGATAATAATGTCCACGCGCCGGTTGTACGCGCGGCCTTCCTCGGTATCGTTGGAATACATGGGCCTGGTGTCCGCGTATCCCGCGACGGAAAATCGTTCCTCGTCGGCGCCGAAATCCGTCAGGTAATGCAATACGTTCGTGGCCCTGGCGGTGGATAGTTCCCAATTACTGGGCCATTTCGCCGGGTCCGTCGCCCCGTCATCCGTATGTCCCTCAATCCGGAATCTTCGGTCCGAGAGGCTTTTATCCGCCAGGAACTGCGCGATGCGTAAAAGGGAGTCCCTGGTTTCGTCGATATTCAGCTCCGCGCTGGCTTCCTTAAAGAAGGCGTCGGCGGCGAGGGTGATCACGAGGCCCCGCTCGTCGCTCGAGATGGTTATCTTATTCGTCTTTATCTCGGGAGCGAAGACGCTGATCGCCTTTTTAACCGCCAAGCCGAGGTTCCGGCCCTTTTCCATGGACGGCATGGAGTTAATCGTGTTTCCCAAATCCGCGAGGCGTCCCGCAGCGAGGGATTGCCCGCCTCCCGTGGGTTCGCCCTGGATGGACGCGGTCATGGTGGCCAGCTGGGTCACGTCGACCTCCGAGGGGTCGTAGAGCATGACGAAGAAGCACATCATGAGGGTGACCATGTCGGCGTAGGTATTAAGCCAACCGGAGCCGGCCGCCGTCGCTTCCCGCTTTTTCTTTTTGGCCATCGTCAGTCCTTAAGCACGTCTGACTCAATCGCCTTTCGGTCCCGGGGCGAAAGGTAGGTAAGGAGCTTTTGCGCGAGGATACGGGGGTTGTCGCCCGCCTGGATCGAGAGAACCCCCTCGATAACCATTTCGCGCGCCTTCACTTCCATATTGTTATGGTAACCGAGCTTGCCGGCCATAGGCACGAACATCCAGTTCTGCATGATGGACCCGTAGAGGGTCGTGACGAGGGCGACGGCCATGTTCGGGCCGAGGGAGCTTTTATCCTCGAGGTTGTTCAACATACCGATAAGGCCGATAACGGTACCGAGCATGCCGAAGCCCGGCGCCAGGGTCGCCCAGGCGTTCACGACGGAAATCCAGGTCATGTGCCGGCCTTCCATTTGGCTGAGCTCGTTTTCCATAAGGGTGCGGATTACCTCGCCGTCGGTGCCGTCCACCACGAGGCGGAGGCCGCTTCGCATAAACTCGTCGTCAAGGTCCTGTATTTCCTCTTCCAGGGCGAGGATACCCTCGCGCCGGGCCTTTTCGGAAAATGAAACGAGCCGCTGGACGATGGCCTTTTCGCCGAAATCCCAAATGCGGAAGGTACGTCCCATTATGTTGAAAATGCCCACTGCCTGGGAAAGGGGAAAGGTGAGGTAGAGACAGGCGTATGAACCGCCGATGGTAATGAGCACCGACGGCAGGTCGATCAGTCCGTTGAGGGATCCGGACATAAAGGCGCCGAATATGATGATGCCGAGACCCCCGAAAACGCCGACAAACGATGCTATATCCATCCTATCACTCCTCGTTCTTGAACGCGCCTATTCTTTTGCGATATTCCACGATCCGATCGAGGATCACTTCCGGGGTTTCCCGGACGATCACGTGACGTCCGGAGAGCATGTTAAGCGTGACGTCCGGGTTCGCCTCGATCGATTCGATTTGATGGGGATTGATCCAGTACTGCCGACCGTTTAGCTGCGTCACCGATATCATGCGCATCCCCCTCGTTTACGGGTTGAGCCCCTTATCGGGGCTCAACTAAGGATTTTATCTTATTACCGCTTCAGATTCAACACGGTATCCAGCATCGTGTCGGAAGTCTGGATGGTCTTGGAGCTTGCCTGAAAGCCGCGTTGGGTCACGATCATGTCCGTGAACTGCTCGGTCAAGTCCACGTTGCTCATTTCAAGGGCGCCCGCGATGAGCTTCCCCTTCCCCGCCACGCCGGAGACGCTCACGTCCGCGAGTCCCGAGTTATTGGACTGCACGTAAGTGTTTTCGCCCGCCTTCTCGAGGCCCCCGGGATTGGTGAAACTTGCCATGGCGATCTGGCCGATGGTGCGGTTCGTGCCGTTGGAGTACACCCCGGTGATTACGCCGGACTGGTCGATCTTGAAATTCTCGAGGTACCCCATGGCGTAGCCGTCCTGCTCGAAAGCCTTGGTAGAGCTCTTCTCGGCGAACTGGGTGATGGTGTTGTCGGTACTGCCGATCTGCCCCAGGTTCAGGTTGAAGGTTTGCCGGGTCGGGGCGCCGGTCTCGTCGGGGTTCGCCGCGAGCACGTTATAAGACGCCTGCAGCATCACGGTACCCGTGGCGGGGGATACGTTTCCGGCGGAATCCACGATGCCCGACAGGTGGCCGAGGTTATCGAAGGTAACCCGGAAGGCGTTCGTGGTGCCGTCGGTGGTGCCCACGCCGACGCGGGTCGCGGTGGCGTCCGCCTGGGTCGGGTCTACGGTCACCACGGCGTCCCACTGGTTGTTGGTACCGGGAACCCGGGTGAAGGAAACGTTGAGGGTGTGCTGTTGGCCGAAGCTGTCGTACACCTGGAAGTCCGTGCCCCAGGTCGACTTGAGCACGTCCGCCTGGGAGGCTCCCTCGGCGATTTCGGGGGTTCGCTTATCCAGGTTGCAGCGGTAGTTCACCGTGGCGGTTTCCTTGGCGGAAATCTTTGAGCCCACGGGAATGCGGAGATCCTCGGTGCTCGCCGAAGTGTTGAGTACCTGCTGGCCGTCCACGTCCCTGGCCATCCAGCCCTGAACGCGCATGCCGTTCCCGGGATTCACGAGAAGCCCGTCGGAGTCCAGGCCAAAGTTGCCGGCCCGGGTATAGAAGGTTTTCTCGCCGGATTTTTCCACGAAAAAGCCGTTGCCCTGAATCGCGATATCCGTCTGTACGCCGGTGGTCTGGAGGGAGCCCTGGGTGAAGATGGTGTCGATGCTCGCGATATTCATGCCGAGCCCCACTTCCTTGGGGTTAACGCCCCCCAGCTCGTCGGTAGGTTTCGCTGCGCCGGACATCTGCTGGGAGAGAAGGTCCTGAAAATTCACGCGGCCGCGCTTGAAGCCCGTGGTATTCACGTTGGATATGTTGTTACCGATCACGTCCATGCGCGTCTGGTGGTTTTGCATTCCGGACACGCCGGAATAAAGCGATCTCATCATAATGAAGTTCCCCCGTTTTGAGCGTATACGGTCTTTACCGACGACCAGTCGTACCAGGAGCCGTCTACCATGACCTGGGGATTGTCTCCCCGGGTGGCGGCGTCGATGGTGCCGGAAACCGTCGAGTTCCCGAATTCGATGTCCACCGATTTACCGACGGAGTTGGCCGCGTCGGTATTGCCCAGCAAATTCGCGAGCCTGGTAAAACCCGAGCTCAAGTTCGTCATCTGTTCCAGACTGGAGAACTGCGCCATCTGCGCGATGAACTGGGTATCCTCCATCGGCGCGGTCGGGTCCTGGTGGGACAACTGCGCGATGAGGAGCTGTAAAAAATCATCCTTGCCGAGTTCCTGCTTAGAGGTCCTTCCGTTGACCGCGAGCGTTTTGTTGAAGGTGTCCACCTGAAGTTGCGTCAGGGTTTTGTCCTGAGTAGTCATCGTGGTGTTCAGCATCGATCCGATATCCATTCCTTCCTCACTTACGCGTACACGTTTATGGCGCCCGTTCCC
>QKCE01000185.1 GCA_003245785.1 Spirochaetales bacterium
AGGCCGCCTGAATCTTTTCCAGTCCCGCCTCGCGCGCCCGCTCCATGAAAAGGCGGACCGCCGCGTCGACGTCGTCCGTCATGCCCGCCTCGAGGGGCACGAGGAATTGGGACTGCACCTGGTAAAGCGCCGCGCGCTCCGCCTGGTACCCCGAATAGTCTTCCACGAAGTTCCCGAAAATATCCGGCTTGGCGTAGGAGTCGAATTCCGCGAAGAGTTCCCGGGCCGCCGAAAACTGCCGGTCGTAGAGCATGTAATTCGGGTTGCGCCACGCCCAGCCGTTCATCGCTTCCCGGGAAAACCCGTTGGTGTCCACCGTGCCGATCATCTCGTAATAGCCCTCGCCGTCGACCCGGTAATGGGTTCCCTCGATACCGTACTGGGTCAGGAGATTGTACCGCTTGTCCAGCACGAGCTTCTCGTAAAACATGATCGCCCGGTCCGGGTGCCGGGAACTTCGGGGAATGGCGAAGCCGTTGTGGATCGGGTGCACGGGCTTCACGAGACCCGTCGCCCGGCCGTAGGGGAAGTAGCCTATCTCGATGCCCGGGTCGCGGCTTTGCATGAGGCTCATGGTGCGGCTGTACTTCACGGGGTTTATGCCGCTGAGGATGGCGACCGAGTTGTCGTTGATGAAGGTGTCGTTCAGGGGGTTCTTGTTCGAGAGGGCGCTCCGCGTCCAAAAGCCCTTGTCCGCCCATCGCTTGAAGGTCTTCATGTCCTCGAGGAAATCGGCGGTCCCCCAATAGGGCCTGATGTTCGAGGGGTCGCCGTACTCCGCGCGGAGCCCGTAGGGCATGGCGAGGTCGACCCAGGAATACTTCGCGTTCAGGACGCTCATGGCGGAAAACGAGGGGCCGAAGCCGTTGTCGCAGGCTATCTCGGAGGTAATGTTCCGCCGGGGCTCGGCCTTGCGGATCCCTTCCAGGTACAGCTCGATCTTCGCGAGGGAGTCCGGAACGGGCAGCCCGTATTTATTCCGCAAGTCCTCGCGGTACATGAATCCGTCGGACACGTATTCCCGCCAAATCGACGGGACCGTGCAAATGCGCCCGTTCACCCGGACCGCGTCCAGGTATTCCCGGCCCACGTAATCCCGAAGCGCCGGGGCGTAGGAGGAGAGCAGGGGCTCGAGGTCCATGAAGGCGCCCTTCTGGGCGAACTGGTTGTAGTTGAGCCAGTCGCAGGTGAAGATGAGGTCGATGGGCTGGCCCGAGGTGAGAAGGAGGTTGTACCGCTGCATGTAGTCGGACCAGGTGGTGTAATTGAACGAGACGGTGCAGTTCAGGTCCTCGAGGGCCATTTCGTTTATCTTGTCCTGGATGACGTCCAGGTCCCGGGGCGGGTCGCCCACCATGTAGAAGACGAGGTCGACCCGCTGGGAAAGGTCGATGCCGCGGGCCGCGCCGGAATCGTTCCGCCCGTCCGCGCCCGCGGTTCCCCTGGCGGCGCAGGACGCCGCGAGGGCCGACGCAAGGACGGCGGCCACCCAGAGACCGGCGGCGATGCCTCCCGCGAAGGCCGTTTTCGGGCGCGCGATTCCCCGCCGTTTTCCCGCCGCGCCTCGGACTTCTTTCCTCATGCCCGTTCCTCCCGTCCCCGGAATTCGTTGGGCGTCACGCCGTTCACCTTCCGGAAAACCTTGTAAAAATAGGAGCTGCTCGAGAAGCCCGTCCGCTCCGAAATTTCCGCCGCCGACAGTTCCGTGGAAACCAGCAGCTCCTTCGCGTGGGCCATGCGGACCGACACTATCTTGTCCAGGATCGTGATTCCGGTCTGCCTTTTGTACAGGTGGCTTATGTAGGTGGGCGACATGTCCATGAACTCCGCGATGGAGTCGATGTACATGTCCTGCCGCATATAGCCGTTTTCTATGTGGGCGTTGATCCGCTCCACCGACTTGTCGCACCGGGCGGACTTCCGTTCCGCGAGGACCGAGCCCACGCGGTCGAAGATCTCGAAAAAGAGCGCGTTTATTTCCGTCAGGGTTTCGGCGGCGTTTACCGCCGCCACGGGTATCGCCACGCTGACTTCATCCTCCGCCGTGCCGTATTTGCGAACCGTGGCGAGGGCCTCCTCCACCGCGAACACCAGGCGGGAGAGGGTCAGGTTGAAGGCGCTTACCGGCCGGTCGTTCACGCTCGCGGCGATCCGCGCGAAGGTTTCTTTCGCCTCGGCGACCTTTCCCGCGAGGAGGGCGGCGATCATCGCCTTTTCGAGGTTCGCGGGGTAGGGCGGCAGGTCCGTCGGGAGGCCCTGCACTTCCCGGGCGTGGATAATGCACCCGTGCCCCCGGTAGAGCCGGTAGAGCGAGGCTTCCACCGTTTCGCCGTAGAGTTCCCTCAGGTTCTCCATGCCGGCGGCCACGTTGCTCACGGTAAGCGAGACGGAAATGCCAAGCTCCGCGAGAACCCGGTCACGGAAAGCGGAGAGCCTCGCTTCCAGCGCGTCGGGGTCCAGGTCCCTGCCCCGGTTCAGGGAGTTCAGCGCCGCCGCCACGCCCTCGGAGCCCATGTCCAGCTCGACGTGGCTCATCTCCCCGCCGAGGCAGGCGGATAGGGCATCCATTATCGCGGCCTTCGCGAGGCCCTGGTCCACTATGGTATTTTCCTGGCTGAAGGCCAGGTAACGGTCTATCTTCACGAGCACCACCGCGTAATACCCCGCGGCGTTGAAGGCCGCGCCGAGCTCCTCGAGCTTGAGGGCCACGGTATGCCCGTCGTACACGTTCCGCCCCAGGAACAGGTCCCGGAAAAACACCTGCCGCAGGAGCCGCACGTTCCGCTTTTCCTCCAGGCTCAGCTTTTTCAGGGTCGTCACCAGGCCGTCGATGGGGCGGTAAAGCCGGCGGGCGAGAACCCAGGAGACGAGAAAGCCCAGGGCGGCGAGCAGGGCCGCCACGAGCATGGTAATCCGGTTCATGCGGGCTATTTCGCGAAGCACCTCGGAACGGGGGGTAAGCCGCACGTAGCGCCAGCCCATGCGGTCGGGGGCGGTATAGGAAACGAGCCGGCGCTTTCCGTCGAGGGTTTCCATGGCTGAGCCCGGGCCGTCGGATGCGAGAATCCGCCCGATATAATCGACCGAAGAAACGTTTTTCAGCATCGGGTAGAGGGCGGAATCGGAAACCACCCGGCCGTCGCCGTCCAGGATGAAGGAAACGGAACCGTTGGCCGCCCCGTCGCCGCTCATGAAATTCGCCACCCATTCCTGCGAGAAGTTCACGATTACCGCGTGGTCGATCTCCCCGGAAGTGAAGGCGTCGTACATCAGGAAGGAGTAGTAACGCTTGACGGTTTTCTCGCCGCCGCGGAGGGCGTATACCCGGGGGATGGGCCGGTAGGGCCTGTACTCGCCGTAGGACTCGATGAGGGCGATCGCGTCGGGATCGTCGAAATTCGCCCGCGGTTGGATCGCCTCGCGGAGCTCGTTCCGGTTGACGATCGAGTTCACGTAAAAGGTTTTGGACTTGCCGTTGTATACGTACACCGAGTCGATGAAGGGAATGGACAGGCGGTAATTGGTCAGCTGCATGTCCGCGGTGCGGAGGTCTTCCGTCCCGGGGTCGGGGTAATACATGAGCCGGGCCACGCTCAGGTCGCTGTAAATCTGGCTCGAAAGGGTTACCGCCATTCCCGTGAGGGAGTCCACGCCCCGGGCGGTCTGGGCCAGGGATTCCTGGTCGTTCGCGTACACCGTCTCCAGGGCGATCCTCTCGAAATTGAGGTAGAGGATCGCCGAGGTGACGATGAGGGAAAGGACGATGCTC
>QKCE01000093.1 GCA_003245785.1 Spirochaetales bacterium
GTCGAGTGCCCGTCCTGCGCTTCGAGCTTCGACAAGGCGACATTGACCGCCAACCTCAACGTGTGCCCCTCGTGCAAGTACCATTTCCGGATGGAACCCGCCGAGCGCATCGCCTATATCGCCGACGAGGGCACCTTCGTCGAGTTTTGCCACAACATGAAGAGCCTCAACCCCATCGACATGGACGGCTACGAGGACAAGCTCTCCGAGGCCGCGAAGAAGGCGAGCCTCTCCGAGGCCGTCGTCACCGGCACCTGCGAGATCAAGGGAATGCCCGTCGTGCTCGGCCTCATGTCCTTCAGCTTCATGGGAGGCTCCATGGGCTCGGTCGTGGGCGAGAAGATCACCCGGGCGATCATGACCGGGGTCGGGAAAAAATGCCCCGTGATCCTGTACGCCACCTCCGGCGGCGCCCGCATGCAGGAAGGCATCTTCTCCCTCATGCAGATGGCGAAAACCGCCTCCGCCGCGGCGGAGCTCGACCGGGCGGGACTCCCGCTATTCCTCGTGCTCTGCGACCCCACCACGGGCGGCGTCACCGCGAGCTTCGCCATGCTCGGGGACATCAACATCGCCGAGCCCGGCGCCCTCATCGGCTTCGCCGGCCCCCGGGTAATCGAGGGCACCATCAAGCAAAAGCTCCCCGACGGCTTCCAGCGCGCGGAGTTCCAGCAGGACAAGGGCTTCGTCGACTACATCGCCCCGAGGGGCGAGCAGCGCGCCCTGTTCATCAAGCTGCTGAAGGCCCATGGGTTCGCCGCCGGCCAATCCGCCGCCGGCAAGGCCGCGAAGGCCCAGGGAGGTAACTGATGCCCGCGAAAAAATCCATCGAAACGGGAATCGACGATCTCAAGAGGCTCGCCGCCGAGGCGGGGGTCGACATTTCCGACGAACTGAAGAAAATCGCCGACAAGGTCGGCGACGTCTCGAAAGGCGACCGGGTATGGAAGCGCGTCGAGCTCGCCCGAAACCCCGACCGCCCCCGGGCCCTCGACATCATCGAGAATATCTGCGACGACTTCATCGAGCTCCACGGCGACCGCTACTACGGCGACGACCCGGCGCTCATCGGGGGCATCGGCTTCATCGACGGCATCCCGGTCACCATCATCGCGAACCAGAAGGGCCGCAACCTGAAGGAAACCATGGCCCGCAACGGCGGCATGGCGAACCCCGAAGGCTACCGCAAGGCCCTCCGGCTCGCGCGCCAGGCGGAAAAATTCCATAGGCCGATCATAACCTTCATCGACACCCAGGGCGCCTACCCGGGACTCGGCGCCGAGGAGCGCGGAATCGGCGAGGCGATCGCCATGAACCTCCGCGAGTTCAGCCAGCTCAAGACCCCGATCATCTGCGTGATCATCGGCGAGGGCGGCTCCGGCGGGGCCCTCGGAATCGGCGTGGGCGACAAGATCTACATGCTCGAAAACGCGGTGTACTCGGTCATCTCCCCGGAAGGCTGCGCCTCCATCCTCCTCCGCGACGCGAGCCAGGCGAAAAACGCCGCCGCGATGCTGAAGATCACGAGCGAGGACATCCTTTCCATGAAGATCTGCAACGGGATCATTCCCGAACCCGCGGGCGGCGCCCACCTCGACCCCAAGGCCGCGAGCCTCGCGATCAAGGAAACCATCCTCCGCGACCTCGAGGACCTCATGTCCCGCGCCCCCGCCGCGCTGGTGCGCTACCGGAACCAGAAAATAAGAAGGTTCGGGCACTTCGTCGAGGAAGCGTAAACAATAGGGATCGGAAAAGACGAACGCGGCTTTTCCGATCCTTCTTCGCGTTCCGCGATCGCGCAGGCAACGAAGTTGCCGAGGGATCGCGAGGCGGTCGAGGGAACGGCGTCGCGTCGTGACCGACACTGCCGTGGGGGGGGCGCCGGGGATCGTTCATCGCCGAGGTTGGTTCCGTGCATTCGCGCGGGGCGACCGCGGGATGCCCCCGGCGCTACGTCCTCGTCGTTGCCGAACTTCGTTCGGCGCCTCCTGCGGAACCGCGCTCGGGGTCACCCGCTCCTTGCCCCGCGCGGCACGCAGTACATTTTCGGCGATGAACGCCGGCTGACCGACGCCTTCCCCGCTTTTCTTTCGGGCGGGGTAGACGCGGCCCCCCCTGGCTGCAACCGGCCGAACGGTTCCCGTTCGGCCGTTTTCCGCCACCCCTCCGTCCTGGATTCCCGAAACCTTACGCATTGACGACAATCCCGAATGGGCGACCCGCGTTCGGTGAGGTTTTATTACGCCTGGGCCCTTTCGTTATTTCCCCGGGGCCGGAGAAAGCTCAGTTCCCCGTAGCGGCTTTTTTCGCCTTCAAGAAGTGGCTCGCCAGGAGGAAGAGCCAGCCGAGAACCAGCTCGATCAGCACGTGGGAGGCGAAGCTCGCCGCGTCGGCCTGGAGGTCGTATTTGATCATCAGCTCGGGGGAGAGGGCGAAGCACCGGGTGCCGAGGAGGGGGCAGAGGTTGTAGGTAGCCATGGCGAAGAAAAAGTAAGCCGCGAAGCGGAGGTCGAGCCGGGCAGGCGTTTCGGCCTCGCTCCCGTCCCGGGCGGCCGCGACGCGCAGGAAAATCAGGATAATCGCGACGGTCATGACCGCGCCGCCGATTCCGAAGAGCGCCGAGGGTCCCGGCAGGGGCATGTAGGCGACACCGATGTAGAAAAGGCCCGCGGACCCGTAGAGCGCGAGGGTTTTTCCCTTCATCGCCGTCGCGGAAAGCGCGCCCAGGGCGATGAAGTAAATGCCGAGCTTGAACGCGTAGGCCCACAGCAGGTAACGGGCGATTTTCCAGGGACTCACGTCCGCGGGGAGTCCTCCCGCGGGCGCGGAGCCCCGCTCGAGGGACTCGAGGTACCCGGGTAGCACGAGGTAGCGGCCGAAGATGGCGTAGGCCACGAAGGCGGCCCCCAACGCAAGCAACAGGTTGCGCGCGGTGTTTCTCATGTGGTTCTCTCCTTTCTCAGCAATGCCATGATCCATTCGGGTTCCGGATACTCGAAGCCCGGTTCCTGGATCGCCAATTCGCATACGCCCTGGATCGATCCCCAATACGCCGAGGCGAGGGCGGTCGGGCTTCCTTCCCGGATCGATCCTTTCTCCTGCCCCCGTTCGATCAATTCGGCGGTTATCCGGAGGTTTTCCCTCCGGGCTTCCCGGGCCTCGTCGCCGGGCGGGCAGGCCTCGCGGGCGGCGTCTCCCATCAGCACGAACATTTTCGCCGCCCCGGGGTTCTGCCGGGCCGTCGTCAGGATGGTTCGGGTCAGTCCCCCGAAAAAGGCCAGGGGGTCCCCTCCGGGGCCGTCGAAGGCCGTCCGCGCCGTTTCGATGCCCTTCCTCACGAGGGTGCCATAGAGGATTTCCTTCGAGGGAAAATAGTTGAAGGTAAGCCCCTTGCTCATGCCTGCGGCGTCCGCGATATCGGCGATCGTCGTCGCGGAATAACCCTTCCGGATGAACAAGTCGAGGGCGGTTTCGAGAATCTGCCGTTGGCGGATATCCTTTTGCTCAACCCGGGATGCCATCGCGTCCCCTGAAGTTGACCGTGCATTCATTGACCATGTGGTCAGTGTATTGGTAATACAAATGAATTGTCAAGGCGGGCCTTTTTCTGGACGGCGACTTATACTTAATGTCATGATGAACCCCACGTTTTTCAAGCTGCTCTGGTTTGCCTTTCCCCTGACGAAGCTCGTGTACGTCTATGTGGCGCTGAAGTCGGGCGTTGCGGTGAACAATGCGGAATTTGGCCAGATAACCGTCATTTTCCTGGCCCTCGGCACCCTCACGAGCGCGGTGAGTATTTTTTTATCGACGAAGGTGTACGGCAACCGCGAAATATTCGACCATCCCCTGATAAAAACCGTTTACCGGCGCTTCGTGGAGCAACTGACCGAGGAGGAGGCGAAGCGGGCGATTTTCTTCAATCTGTTCACGACCCTTCTCGGTTTCGGCGAAACCGCGGCCCTTTTGGGAATGGTCCAGTTCATGATGAGCGGGAACCTCTACGCCTTCGCGATCCTGATCGCCATGGACCTTGTCGTCTGGGGTTTCAATTACCCGAAAACGGACATTTTGGAGCGGGAGTACTGAGGGCTTAGCCCGCTGCCCTCGCGCCGCCGGGCGCGCGACGCGCCACGCCCGGAACGAAAAAAAATCCCGGGGATTTCTCCCCGGGAACATCGCGCGGTCGCGCATGGCCGTTTAATATCGCTTATTTTTTCCCCACCGGAATTTCCCCGTTGTCGATGAGCCAGCCGAAAAACCTTTCGTAGACCTCGTGGCTCGCGTCCCCGTAACCGCCCGCGGTGAGCCAGGCCGAGGGTATGCCCCGTTCCTTCAGGAACCGGTAGACCATGGTATCCCGCTCGAGCATTTGTTCCGCGGTAAGCCGGAGACCCGAGGTCGAGGGCAGTTCGTCCTTCTCGTAGGGATCCGAGCCGTCCACCACGAGCGCGAGATCGGGCTTCCCCCCCGCCGGGGAAAAGCGCGCGAGCCGCTCGAGGCCGGCGGCGAGGGCGCCGAGGTACCGGCCGTCCTCCCCCCGGTTAATCTCGATGTCGATATCGCTCGCGATGAACGAGGGGTGGCCGCCCAGGGCGCGGCGCTCCTCGGTCAGCGGCCAGGAGTCGCCCATGTGGATGCTGAGGGTCACGATGTCCGGGCGGTCGGCGGCGAGGGCGGCGGTGCCGTCGCCCTTGTGGGCGTCCACGTCGATTATCCACACCTTACGGGCCCGTCGCCGCCGAAGGAATGCGTCCGCGGCGATCGCCACGTCGTTTATCAGGCAAAACCCGTCGCCCCAGGCGTATTGGGCGTGGTGCCTGCCCCCGGAAAGGAGGAAGCAGAACCCCGTCTCCGCCGCGGTGAGGCACGCCTGCAGGGTTCCCGAGGCCGTTTCGAGCTCTCGTTCGAAAAGGCCCGCCAGGGGCCGGACGGCCCGCGACGGGTCGTAGCGATACCAGGCGCCGGTGGCGTCCCGAAGCTCGAAGGCCCGGATCACTTCCTCTTCCGCTTCCTCGCCCCCGCCGTAGAGACGCCCGATAAACTCCCCGTCATGGACCCGTTCGAGATCCTCCCGGGTAACCAAGCCGTGCCGGAGCGGCGCGAACCAGCGCTCCCTCGGGACGTCCCCGAGGCGCCGCTCCAGGTAAGCAAGGGGTTTCCGGAGCTTGTCGGGCTTGCTCGGGATCAAAATGCCGTATTCTTCCAGGCTCACGGCGAGCGCGGGGTCGTAGATAAACATGATGGGAGAAATTGTGCGGAGGATGCGCGCCTTTGTCAATCGCGCCTTCGGCCGAAGGAAGGGGCAGGGTTAGGCGGCGTTTTTGCTTGGCGGTAGGGGTAGATAGCCATATATTGTTAGTATTAGTTAACATAAGGAGCATCATATGTCATTTGTCACGCCCGATCTCGGATATGGATACGACGCCCTGGAGCCGTATATCGACGAAGCCACCATGCGCGTCCATCACGATAAACACCATACCGCCTATACCTCGAACCTCAACGGCGCGGTCGAGGGAACGCAGTACGCCTCCTGGTCCGCCGCGGACCTGCTGTCCAAGCTCAAGGACCTGCCCGCGGATATCCAGGGCGTCGTGCGGAACCACGGCGGCGGCCATTACAACCATGGCCTGTTCTGGGAGATCATGGCGCCCGGGGCCGGCGGGGAACCGGAAGGCCCGCTGGCGAAGGCGATCGACGGCCAGCTCGGGGGTTTCGCGAATTTCCGCGCCCAGTTCACCCAGGCCGCCCTCAAGCGCTTCGGGTCCGGCTGGGCCTGGCTGGTCGCCAAGGACGGCGCCCTGAGCGTCACGAGCACCGCCAATCAGGACAGCCCCCTCACCGAGGGCTTCACCCCTATCCTGGGCCTCGACGTGTGGGAGCACGCGTATTACCTGAAGTACCAAAACAGGCGCGCGGAGTATATCGAGAGCTTCTATAACGTAATCGACTGGAAGAAGGCGGGAAGCCTGTATACGGCCTCGCTCTGAGCCGCGACCCGACGCGGGCGATATGCCCGCGTCGCCGGGATCATCGGAATATTATCTTGACCGTTATCCCGGGTATGAAGCCTTCCTTCCCGTACCGGGTGAACCCGGGATAGTTTTCCGCCCCCGAGAGTATCAGGTTGTATCCGGCGTGAACGTCGAGCATGACGCGCCGGAAAAGGATTTCCTTCCATCCCGCCACCGATTCGAGGTAAATGATCGTGTCCCCGTCGGCGTCGCGCTCGACCGCGGGGCCGAAATAATTCAGGAAATCCGTGCCGCACCCGAGCCCCAGGTAGAGGCGGTTCATGTCCCCGTAAAGGGGATACCAGTTCGCGAGGAGGGCAACGTTCACCGTCGTGCAGTAGACGCCCTCCAGGGTGGTCTTGAAGGTCATGTGGGCGAAACCGCCCTTCACCGAAAGGTGGTCGATCGCGACGCGCTCGTAGCCGAACCCGATACCCCAGCCGTCGTTCTCGAGCCCGATGCGGGCATAGTCGAGGTCGAGGGAGAAGGCGCTTTTCAGGGGCGCGCGCTCTTGGGGCGCGGAGGGAGTCGCGGGAAGGGGGAGGGCGATCAGGGCCGAGACCGCAAGGACGAGGGCGACGGGCGACGGGCGATTCATACCCGATCAATCCTACCGATATCGGGGCCTTCGTCAAGGGTCATTGCCGGCGTTTGCCTCGCTTGACCCCGGTTGGCGGCGGCGCGATATTGTAAATATGAATAAGGAAAAAAGGGGTAATCCCGTAATTCGCGCGATCCGCGCGATCGGCATCGCGTTGGCGGGCCTTCTCGTCCTTGGCGCGATCGCGTTCATCCTATGGGCGGAAACGCCCGCGGGACCGGGGCCGGACGCCCTGGCGGCCCTCGAGTCGGGGAATGGCGTTACCGTGAGCCGGGTAGGGTCCTGGACGGAGTTCGCGCCGTCGGGCGCTACTTTGAAGGCGCCGGATACCGCCTTCGTGTTTTATCCCGGCGGCCGGGTGGACTGGCGCTCCTACGCGGTTCCCCTCCGGCAACTCGCCGAGCGGGGCTATCTCGCGATTATCGTGCCCGTACGCCTGAACCTCGCGTTCTTCGATATCGACGCCGCTACCCCCGCGATTGCGGCCCATCCGGAAATACGGAAGTGGGCGGTGGGGGGCCATTCCCTGGGCGGTGTGGCGGCATCCCTCTACGCCGGGAGGCATCCCGATTCGGTCGACGCCCTCGTTTTTTGGGCGTCCTTTCCCTCGGATGGCGCCCTCGCCCAGGGAAGCATGCCGGTTCTTTCGCTTTCCGCCTCGAACGACGGCCTCTCGACGCCGGAAAAGATCGACGCGTCCCGCGCGCTGCTTCCCCCAAGCGCGTCCTTCGTCGTGATCCAGGGCGGCAATCACGGCGGTTTCGGGGATTACGGTCCGCAAAAAGGGGACAAACCCGCAGCGATACCGAAGGAGGAACAGTGGCGCGAAATCGCCCGGGCCACGGCGGCTTTTCTTGCCGGCCTCCCGCGATAATTCGCGTCGTCCCCGGCTCTTCCACGGGCCTTCGCGGCCCGGACCGCATCGCCTTATTCCGTCCAAAAATCGGAAAGGAGGGAAAATTTTCGCGATTTTCCCATGTTTTCGGCAAATAATGCGCATTATTCGCGCTTACTGGGTTGTATCGTTTACGTAATTAGTGGATCATGAATGCGTCTCTTCCAATGAAGGCTCAGGTTATCGAGAACGCTAATACGCGAATTGATCCTACCCCTCAGGCAGAAGGTCCGTCGTAGACGGATCGAATAGACCGGGGAAAAGTTCTCCGGATCAAGGATGTATATCATGGCTAAAAAACTGTATGTCGGAAATCTGAGTTATCAGACCACCGAGGAATCGTTGCGCAACGCGTTTGCCAACTATGGGGAAGTCGTTTCCTGCTCGATCATTGTGGATCGTTACACGAACCAGTCCAAGGGTTTCGCGTTCGTCGAATATGCCGACGAGCAAGCCGCCCAGGCCGCCATCGGCGGCATGAACGGACAGAACCTCGACGGTCGCCAGCTCAAGGTGAACGAGGCGAACGACAAGCCCAGAACCGACCGCGGAAATGGCGGCGGCGGCTATCGCAACGATAGATGGTAATTTCCCGCAGATAGCGTGAAGTATTCGAGGCCGCCCCCGAAAGGCGGCCTCGTTCATTATTGGGCATTGAGCCAATGAGTCGGCATGTAATGTCGACGAAATTTCGAGGCATTGAGCCAATGAGTCGGCATGTAATGTCGACGAAATTTCGAGGCATTGAGCCAATGAGTCGGCATGTAATGTCGACGAAATTTCGAGGAGGATTCGTGAGAATAAACTATTCCGCCGATAAACGTCGCCGCGAGATCGCGGCGAAGCAGAAGAAAGAAGAAAAAGCCAAAAAGATGGCCGAGCGCCGGGAATTGAAGCAGCAGTATCCCGACGGGGTGCCGCCCGAGCCGTCCGGTTCTGACGATGACGGGGAAAGCGGCCCGGAGCCCGAAGAAACCCCAAATACCTGATTACTTTCCGGCCGAACGGGACGTGCGGCGGCTTCCATGACGCCGAGCGCCGAACGCGCCTTCCCGGAGCGACCGGCGGCACGGTCCGCGTGTCCTCGCCCGTGAGCAGCGCGATTTTCCGACGACGCTTCACGGCGCCCCGTATTTCGCCCTCACCCGTAATATTCCAGCCACTCCGTCGCGGAATTGCCCCGCTCCCGGAGGGCGCTGTCGCAATGGCCCGCGTGGTACATGAGGTGGCGGATTTGCCCGATCGCCACGTCGGCGTTGCTGATCTTGGCGTATATCGCGTTGGGCGCGAGTAGCCAGGCGTCGTCCTTGCCGGCCAAGAAAGCCTCGACCGCCTTCCGCGTTTCCCCTGCGAGCCCCAGCATCTCCTCCTTCGTGACTCTCCCGACGGGGTCCCCGTCCAGTTCGGGATATACCTCCCGGTCGCAGAAGGGCTCCGTGAACCCGCCCGGAGACGTCCTCGTCCAATAGAGGGTTCCGGTGAGGGCATGGAGTATCTGCTGCCAAAACACGAAGCCCCCCGCCTTTTCGTTCCATAAAGTATCGGGACAGGCTTCGATTTCTCCCTCGATCATCCCCAGCGAAAGTTCAAGCTGCTTTCTCATGGCTCCGATCATGCCGCTTTGCATGGGCAACCTCCTTAACGTAACGCCTCCGATTTTAACATCCGCCCGGTTCGCCCGCAAGAAACGATTTGGTCCCGTTTCTCGGGGCGAATTTGGCAAATTAAGGGTGAATCGACTAATATTTAGTGAAATATAAAATAAATAAGCGATTATTCGAAGGGAGCATGAAAAGCTAAATAAAAGTTGACAGCAGGAATTTCCGATGCTAGGATGAGGTATAATTGATTTAGAACTATATAAGTTTAGTAGTTACTAAATCAAAAAAAGGAGGGCAAATATGAAGTATTTGTCAAAATCGGTCTTGGCTTTGGTCCTTATGGCCTCGGTTTCCCTCGCCTTCGCGGGCGGAAAACCCGACGCTGCGGCGGCGAAAGACCCGAACAAGGTGACCACCCTTTCGTTCTGGACCTTTCAGGAACTCCACAGCGCGTTCATGCTTGACGCGGTAGAGAGCTGGAACAAGCTTCACCCGACCGAGAAGATCGAACTCAAGGTCGACGTGCTGCCCTACGACGAGATGCACAACAAGCTGCTCATCTCCCTTCAGTCCGGCACCGGCGCTCCCGACCTGGTGGACATCGAAATCTCGAAGTTCGCCAACTACCTCAAGGGCTCCAAGCCCGGCCTCGTGCCCCTGAACGCCGTGGTCGAACCCGAGCTCAAGAACCTCGTGAAAGGCCGCATGGACAACTACGCGAAGGACGGCAAGTACTACGGAATCGACTATCACGTCGGCGCCTCCGTGATCTACTACAACAAGGAAATCATGGACAAGGCCGGCGTCGATATCGACAGCATCAAGACCTGGGACGATTACTACAAGGCCGGCAAGATCGTCGTGGCCAAGACCGGTAAGCCCATGGCCACCGTCGAGTCTACCGAGCACTGGTCCTACTATCCCCTCATTTCCCAGCAGGGATCAGACTTCCTCGACGCCAACGACAAGGGCATCCTCGACAACGACATCAACGTGAAGACCCTGACCTACCTCAAGAAGCTCGTGGACGACAAGGTCGCGATCACCGCCCCCGGCGGCTTCCACCACTCCGAGGAGTACTGGTCCTTCATGAACAACTCGGGCGCCGCATCCGTGTGGATGCCCCTGTGGTACATGGGCCGCTTCACCTCCTACATGCCCAACCTGAAGGGCAAGATCGTCGTTCGCCCGCTCCCCGTGTGGACCGCCGGAGGCAAGCGCTCCGCGGGCATGGGCGGCACCGGTACCGCGGTCACCGTGCAGTCCAAGAACCAGGACCTCGCGGTCCGGTTCCTCGGTTACGCGAAGGCTTCCAAGGAAGGCTCCCTGAAGACCTGGACCCTCCTCGGCTTCGACCCCATCCGCTGGGACGTGTGGACCGACCCGGCCATGAAGGCCCCGAACCAGTACACCGACTACTTCGGAACCGGCGTGTTCGACATGCTCGTGAGCATCAAGGACGAGGTCGGCTCGATCAACGTCGGCGCCCACTTCCCCGAGGCCGTCACGATCGTGCAGAAGAACGTGATGTACAAGGTGCTCGGCGAGGGTATGGACCCGAAGCAGGCGCTCACCGAGGCGAACAAGCTTCTTAACAGCAAGTAACGAATGGCGAACGCGAAGGCCCGGGGCGAGTCCCCGGGTTTTCGCGCGTCCGTCCCAAGGAGTAACGCATGAGCGCCCGCAGTCAACGGCTCGCCCCCTGGCTTTTCGTAGCCCCCTTCCTCTTTTCCTTCGCCGTCTTTTTCGTGTATCCCCTCATTTCCACCGTCATCATGAGCTTCCAGGAGATCAATTTCGGCGACGTGGCGTTTATCGGATTGACGAATTACCGCAACCTGGCGAACGAGCGGTTTTACCACGCCCTGTGGAACAGCTCGCTGTACACCGTCCTGACCATCGCGGTGCTCGTTCCCCTCCCCCTGGCCCTCGCCGTCCTTATCAACGGCAACGGAACCCGGTTCAAGGGCTTCTTCAAGTCCGCCTATTTTTTGCCCGCCCTGACCTCGGTCGTGGTCGCCGGCATTTCCTTCCGGTTCGCCTTCAGTTCCCAGCCGACGGCCCTCGTGAACCAGCTCGTGCAAAAGCTGGGGAGCATGCCGAAGGAATGGCTTTTCAAGCGCGGCACCACGATGTTCGTGCTCGTGCTCTTTTGCACCTGGCGCTGGCTCGGCGTCAACATCATCTATTTCCTTTCCGGGCTGAACGCCATACCCTCGGAGCAGTACGAGGCGGCGGCGATCGACGGGGCGAGGCCCTTCCAGCGCTTCTGGCACATTACGCTCCCGAACCTCAAGTCCGTGACCATCTACGTCGTGACCATCAGCGTCTACGGCGGCTTTTCCATGTTCGCCGAAAGCTTCACGATGTTCAGTTCCGCCAGTTCCCCCGGGGATATCGGCCTTACCATCGTTTCCTACATTTACCTCGAGGGCTTCAACTTCGCCAACCTCGGCATGGGCTCCGCCATCGGCGTGGCGCTCTTCGCCATCATCATGACCGTCAACCTCATCCAGCTCGCCCTGACGGGAACCTTCAAAAGGAGCGCCGACTGACATGGCAAACCGAATCGAGAAATCAATCGTCAGTTCTACCCTGATGTACCTCTTCATGGCCCTTATGGCCGCCTTTACCCTGGCGCCCTTCCTCTTCATGCTCGTCTCTTCGTTGCGCTCGGGCAACCTGATGGTTCAGAACGGGCTCCAGCTCGACCTCAACTTCCGTACCATGAACATGAACAGCTACAAGGCGGTGTGGGACTACAACGACGGCCTGTTCTTCCTGTGGTTCAAGAACAGCCTGGTCATCAGCGCGATCCAGACCTGCGCCTGCCTCTTGCTCAGCTCCATGGTCGGCTACGGCCTCGGGGTGTACGAGTTCAAGGGGCGGAACGCGGTGTTCGTTATCGTCCTCGTGGTGATGATGGTGCCGGTCGAGATCCTGATCCTCCCGCTCTTCAAGCTCACCGTCGCCCTGAGGATAATCGACACGAAGGCGGGGGTGATCCTGCCCTTCGCGGTGTCGCCCTTCGCGATCTTCTTCTTCCGCCAGTACGCCCTCGGCCTCCCGAGGGACGTGGTGGACTCCGGCCGCATCGACGGCTCCGGGGAGTTCGGGATATTCTTCCGGCTGATGATGCCGATCATGCTGCCGGCCTTCGGCGCCATCGCGATACTCCAGGCGATGGGAAGCTGGAACGCCTTCGTGTGGCCCCTGATCGCCCTCCGGTCGAACGAGAACCTGACCCTGCCCATCGGCCTGCAGTCCCTCCTGACCCCCTACGGGAACAACTACGACGTGCTCCTCGCGGGCTCCGTCCTGTCCATCGTCCCGATCATCATAGTGTTCCTGCTGAACCAGAGGGCCTTCATTTCCGGCCTGACCGTCGGCAGCGTAAAAGGATAACGCCATGGCGCCAATTTCGCTCATCGTCGAGAAAGCCTTCACCGTCGCCGAGGTGGACGACCGGCTTTTCAGTTCCTTCATCGAGCACCTCGGCCGCGCGGTGTATTCCGGCATTTACGAACCCGGCCACCCGGAGGCGGACGGGCAGGGTTTCCGAAAGGACGTGATCTCCCTGGTCCGCGACCTGAAGGTGTCCCTCGTCCGGTACCCCGGCGGCAACTTCCTCTCGGGTTACGACTGGACCGACGGCATCGGCCCGAGGGAAAAGCGGCCCCGCAGGCTCGACCTCGCGTGGCGCACCGTGGAGCCGAACCTCGTCGGCATCGACGAGTTCGTCGACTGGGCCGCGAAGGCGGGAGTCGCGCCGATGGCGGCGGTGAACCTGGGGACGGGCACGCCGAAAGAGGCGGGGGAGATGCTCGAGTACTGCAACTTCCGGGGCGGCACCTATTGGAGCGACCTGAGAAAGCAAAACGGCCACGCCGCTCCCCACGCCATAAAGACCTGGTGCCTCGGTAACGAGATGGACGGGCCCTGGCAGATTTGCCACCTGGACGCGGTGGATTACGGCAAGAAGGCCCGGGAAACCGCGAAGATCATGAAATGGATCGACGAGGGAATCGACCTCGTGGTATGCGGCAGCGCCACCTCCCTCATGCCGACCTATCCCGAGTGGGACCGCATCGTCCTCGAGCACACCTACGAGCACGTGGACTACCTCTCGCTCCACCGCTACTACGAAAACCTCGGCAACGACCGCGACTTCCTCGCGTCCTTCGTGGACATGGACCGCTTCATCAAGAGCGTCGCCTCCACGGTGGATTACGTGAAGTCCCTCAAGCGGAGCCCGAAGACCGTCAACCTTTCCTTCGACGAGTGGAACGTCTGGTACCAGCAAAAGCAAACCCGCTTCGACTGGGAGGAGGCGCCGCCGATCCTGGAGGACCAGTACTCGCTTTTGGACGCCCTCGTATTCGCCGGCATGGGCATGACCCTGGTGAACAACGCGGACCGCGTGAAGGTCGCCTGCCTCGCCCAGCTCGTGAACGTGATCGCCCCGATCTTCACGAAACGTTCAGGCGGGGTAATCCGCCAGTCGATTTACTATCCCTTCCGGGACCTCTCGCTCTATGGGCGGGGCACGGTGCTCAAGCCGGTGATCAAGTCGCCGACGGTCGAGACGAAATACGGCGACGCCCCGACGGTTTCCGTCTCGGTGGTCGACGACGCCGAGTCGGGCAGCCTGACCGTGTTCGCCCTCAACATAGGCGACGCGGGGGCCCAGGACCTCTCGGTGGACCTCAGGGGCTTCGGCGGCGTGAAGATGGTTTCCTGGAGCGAAATGGCGGGACCGGACCTCGCGGCGAAGAACACCTTCGAGGCGCCCGAGACGGTAGTCCCCAGGGAGAAGGGCGCGGTGGCCGGCGACGGCGGCGTCTTCCCCGTGCGGGTCGCGCCGCTTTCCT
>QKCE01000176.1 GCA_003245785.1 Spirochaetales bacterium
GCATCAACCTCGTGGTGAGCCGGGGCATTATCGTGGACAGGGTCGAGAACTTCATCGGCCAGAACGTAGACGACGTGAAAATCCACCTTCAGGCCCTCTTTACCTCCATGACCGCGCCCCTCATCGTGATCGACGAGCCCTCCATGTACCGCTTCGGCACCGAGCCCGCGGGAACCATCCTCGAGCAGGACCCGCCGCCCGACACGCCCATCACGACCCCTATCCGGCTCAAGCTCACGATAAGCCGCGGCCCGGAGAACAAGAAAGTCATCGTCCCGGCGATTACCGGGCTCAATATCGCCGACGCCCTCGCCCTCCTCGGCAAGAACGACGTGGTATACGACTTCACGTCCCGAGCTCCCGAGGGCATGGAAAAGGCGGGCACCGTCGCGTCCCAGCTCCCGGCGGAAGGCTCGAGCGTCAACGCCTTCTCCCGCGTCGCGGCGGTCGTCGCGATGCCCGTGAAGGCGACCGACGGCAAGGTCTACGGCATCTTCAGCGTGACCCTCCCGGAATACCCCTATCCCTTCCAGATCAGGGTGGATACGGTGAGCGTGAGCGGAGACAGGCGCACGATCGCCTCGTTCAAGCACCCGGGCGGCCCCTTAAGCTTCCCCTACGCCCTACCCGAGGGAACGGTACTCTCACTGAATATACTGAACAAGGAATCGGGCACCTGGGAAATAAAGGCCGGCGAAAACGCCGGGGACGGCACCGCCGGCGTTTCCGCCGTAACGGGCGACTGAAGATAAGTCCCGAAAGGGCGCCACGCGTTGAACGCGGGCGCCCTTTTTTTGTATACTCCTCCCATGAAAACAAAAATCTGCCTCGTGCTGACCGCCCCGACCATCCACGAGAACCTCGCCCTCGTGGAGCTTTACCGGTCATGGATCGACATCGCCGAGCTCCGGGTGGACTGCCTCATCCCGGAGGAACGGCTGAAATTCCGCCGTTTCCCCGAAATGGCGGGCTTGCCCTGCGTGCTCACGATCCGGAGAACCTCCGACGGCGGCAAGTTCAGCGAGGGAGAGGGTTCCCGCATCGCCCTCCTGGCCCGGGGCCTCGCCTTCGCCGACACGGACCACAGGAAGAATTTCGCCTATATCGACCTCGAGGAAGACCTCTCGGTCCCGAGCATAGAGGAAGCGGCCCGCGCCTTCGGGACCCGGATCATCCGGAGCGTCCACGACATGAAGGGGCCGGTCACCGACCTTAGGGCCCGGGTCCAAAAGCTCCGCCGGACCAAGGACGAAATCGCGAAGGTCGCCTTCATGCCTCGCAACCTTTCCGACGTGACGAGGCTGTTCCAGGAGGCCAAGCACTGCGAGGGCGACGATTACGTCCTCATCGCGATGGGCACCTACGGCATGCCCTCGCGCATCCTCGCGCCGATCATCGGCGCCTCCATCGTCTACGTGACGAGCGAGGATAACGCGCGAAAGACCGAGAATATCCTCGGCCAGCTCGATCCCATCACCCTGAACGAAATTTACAATATCCGGAACCTCGGGGCGAAGACCAAGGTCTTCGGCATAACGGGAAACCCCCTTACCGTCACCTCGAGCCCCCTCATCCACAACGGCGAGTACCGCAAGCAGGGCATCGACGCGGTATACATCCCGATCAAGGCGGAAAACGTGGAGGAGGCGATGGATTTCGCCGAGGCCACGAATATCCGGGGCCTTTCGATAACCTACCCCTTCAAGGAAACGGTAATCCCGAACCTCGACCAAATCTCGGCCCAAACGGGGGAAATAGGGGCCTGCAATACGATCATCAAGCAGGGCGACGCCTGGCACGGCTACAATACCGACGCCCCGGGGTTCAGCAGGGCGCTCCTGGAGTTCATCGGCAGGAAGGACCTCCGCCGCATGAAGGTCGCGATCGTCGGGGCGGGAGGCGCCGCGAAGGCCGTCGCCCACTCGGTGTGGGAGCTGGGGGGCAAGGCCTGCGTGTTCAACCGCACGACCGACAAGGCCAGGGAGCTCGCCCAGAAGTACAACTTCAAGTGGGCGACCCTCGACGCGGGCAACCGCATCGCCCTCGAGAGTTGGTCGGACCTGATAATCCAGACAACCAGCGTCGGCATGTACCCCAACGTCGACGACGACCCGATCGAGTTCTACGCCTTCAACGGCAACGAATTCGTCTACGACGTGATTTACAGCCCCGAAAAGACGAGAATGCTCAAGCGGGCGGACAAGGCGGGATGCAAGACCTGCAACGGGTATTCAATGCTGCTATACCAAGCCTACATACAATACGAAATGTTCACCGGGGTGGAATATGTCAAATGAGAAGACCGGCGCCGCGGCGCAAAAGGAACTGGTCGCGCGGTACGCCGTGGACGACCTCGTGGCCAGGGGACTCCTGGGGGCGGGCATGAAGCTCGGCCTCGGGACGGGGTCCACCGCCATGCCCGCGGTACGCAGGATCGCGGAACTGATGCATGGGGGAACCCTGGCGGGTATCCGGGCGGTCGCGACGAGCTTCCAGACCACCATCGCCTGCGAGGAACTCGGCATACCCGCGTTCTCCATGAACGCCCGGGAAATCGGGGGAAGGCTCGACCTCGCGATCGACGGAGCCGACGAGGTAAGCCCCGAGGGCTACCTCATCAAGGGCGGCGGGGCGGCCCTGCTCCTCGAGAAAATCGTCGCCTACAACGCCGCGCGCTTCGCGATCGTGGCCGATTCGTCCAAGGCGGTGGGGCATCTCGGCACGGCCTTCGCGCTGCCCGTGGAAGTTATTCCCGAGGCGCGGGTGAGCGTTACCGCGGCCCTCGCCCGGCTCGGCGCGACCGCGACCCTCCGCGAGGGGGTACGGAAGGCAGGCCCCGTCGTGACGGACAACGGCAACCTGATCCTGGACTGCCTCTGGAAGGCCGCCCCCGACGGGTCTTCCCCGATCGATCCGGCGAGGATGGAAGACGCGATTGACGGGATCGTGGGCGTCGTGGAAAACGGCTTTTTCACCAAAAACCCGCCGATCGTCTACGTGGCCCGGGCCGACGGCACGGTGGAAACCCGGATCTGAGCCCTGCCCGGGTAAAAAAAACCGCGGTCGCCGGCAAGCCGGACCCGCGGTTTTTTTATCGCCTCATTTTCCCGAGGTATCGATCTTGAAGGGGAGATAGAGGGGGCACACCCGGACCGCGGCGGTACCGATGAGCACGGCGCCGATAATCGCGAGCCACCAGAGGCCGCTTCCAGCCAGGACCAATCCCGCGACGACCAGCGCCGCGCCGAGGACGAACCGGATAACCCGGTCTACGCTTCCGACATTCTTAGTCATGATTAATACCTCCATTCGGATTACGCGCGGCGTCAAACCGCTTCTTCATGCTTCAAATATAAGGCATAGAGCCCGCGCCGGCGGTGCGTTAGTCACACAAGATCGAGGCGGGGCACGTCGGGCCCTCCGCCGGAGACCTCAGCGGAAGCGAATCGTATCCTGCAGGGTTCCCATGGGGCACACCGCGCACCAGGACCGGGGCTTGTACGCAATGGCGAGGACTGCGCTCAGGCCGACCGACATGGTGTATACGAGCCAGAACGCCCTCCCGACGAGGGCGAGTTCCCCGCCCGAACGGACCAGGAGATTCACCGCGCAAAAGAGGGCGAACGCGCAGAGCGCGCGCCTGAGCATGGGAGAGCGGAAATCCTTGTCGAGGGCTTCGTTCCGGGTAATCCGGGAAAAGGCGAAGGAAAGGCTCCGCCCGTTCGGGCAGAGGCCGGCGCAAAAGGACCGCCGGCCGAAAAGGTTGGTCACGAGGCCTACCAGGATCATAACCGGCACGACTAGCCCGACGAGGGGCCAAAAAAAGCCGGTTATCGCCACGGCCGCCACGAAAAGGACGGAAAACCATTTCCACGGGCCATTATAAAAGCGCGTTCCGAGAACCATCATTATGAACGAAAGTATACCGGAAAGTGCCCCCACGCGACCGTGACAAGATCACCTAGGCGATCCGGGCACGGGGCCTTACGCTCACCGTACCCTTTCAACCCGGCGTTATTACCGCTTGGTTAGCCGCCCGATTATCGGGTCCTTCTGGCGCCAATTCTTGTTCACCTTTACCTGAAGGTCGAGCTGAATATGGTAGGGGAATATTTCGTTCAGTTCCTTTTGGGCCTCGGTGCGGATCTTCTTGATCATGGCGGCGCCCTTCCCTATCACCATGGATTTCTGGCTTTCCCGCTCCACCACGAGGAAGGACCGCACCCACAGCTCCTTGCCGTTCCGCCGCATCTCCAGGTCCGCGATTTCCACGTAAATGGCGTGGGGAATCTCCTGCCGCGTATTGTTCATGGCCTTTTCGCGGATAATCTCGGCGATGCGGAAATCCACTTCCTGATCGGTGTAAAACTCCTCCGGATAGAGAATGTCCCCCTCGGGGGCGAGATCGAAGAGGCGCACGAGCAGGGGGTCGATATTCGTGTCCTTTTCGGCGGAAATCTCGAAAATCCGGTCTTCGGGGACCTCGGGAAGGTGGAGGGCGAGAAAGGCGCGCACCGGGGCGGGCTTCGCCGAGGGGAGGTCGGTCTTGTTGATGCCGACGACGACCTTCTTCGCGACGCGCGAAAGCATTTTCGCGATCAATTCCTCTTCCCGGCCGGGCTCGCGGGCGGCGTCGATCAGGTAAAGGATCGCGTCGGATTCGGGAAGTCGGTCGTGGGCGATGCCCTTGAGGAGCTGATTGAATTTCTTGTCGGATTCATGGTAGCCCGGGGTATCCACGAAGACTAGCTGGCCGCGGCTGCCGTTCACGATGCCGCGGATGGCGTTGCGGGTGGTTTGGGGCACGGGGGAAACGATGGAAACCTTCTCGCCGCAGGCGGTATTGAGGAAGGTAGACTTGCCGGCCGAGGGCCGGCCGATGATAGCCACGACGGCGGAGAGCTTTTTCTCGCCCTCCGCCGGGGCGTTTTGTTTGGTTTCGGACATACGCCCGGATTATTGCACGAGAGCGACCTTCTCTTCAATAAGGGCAAGCACGTGGGTGGGACAGGCCTTCACGCATTCGCCGCAGGCGTCGCAGAGGGAGTAGTCCACCACGGGAATCCCGTCGGTCACCTTGATGGCGCCCTTGGGGCACACCTTCTCGCACTTCAGGCACTTGATGCACCCGACCTTGCAATCCTTGATCACCTGGGCCTTCCGGGGATTCCGGTTGGAACAGAGCGCGATCGCGCCCTTCCGGGCCTGGGGCACCAGGGTCAGGGTCCGCTGGGGGCATTCCGCCACGCAGAGGCCGCAGCCGGTGCACTTCTCGTAGTCCACGTGGGGAAGCCCGTCGGGGCCCACGTGGATAGCGTCGAAGGGGCACACCGCCTCGCAGTCGCCGAAGCCCATGCAGCCGAAGTCGCACATCTTGGTGCCGTTCACGGAAATCTTCGCCGCCCGGCAGGTTTTAACGCCCACGTATTCGGCTTTCGGCTTGCAGAGCTCGTTGGTACCCTGGCACACGAGCACGGCGACCTTTTTCTCCGCCGAGGCTTCCACGCCCATGATCCGGCCGACCTCGGCGGCGCAGGACGCGCCGCCCACGGGGCACGCGTTTACCGGCGCGTCGCCGCGGACGATCGCCGCCGCGAGGCCGTCGCAGCCGGGATACCCGCAGGCGCCGCAGTTGGCCCCCGGAAGGGCCGCGCGCACCGCCTGCTCGGTCGGGTCCACGTCCACGTGGAACACCTTCTTGAACACCCCGAGCAGGAACCCGAGGAGGGCCGAGAGCGCGAGGGAAACGACAAGGGTAAGTAGGATAACGTTCATTGTCGGCTACTCCTTATTTGATGAGCCCGGAGAATCCGCCGAAGGCCATCGAAAGGAGCGCGGCGGCGATGAAGAGAACCGGCGTCCCCCGGAGGAACGCGGGTACCGGGGCGATCTTGATCCGTTCCCGGATTCCCGCCAGGAGAAGGAGCGACACGATGAAGCCGGAGGCCGCGCCGATCGCGTACACGATCGCCTCGAGGAAGGAGTACCCCTTCACGATCACGTCGAAGGTGACCGCCAGGATCGCGCAGTTCGTGGTGATGAGCGCGAGGTACACGCCCATGGAGCCGTAAAGCGCCGGGGCGGACTTCTTCAGGTAGAATTCCACCAGCTGCACGAGGCTCGCGATGACCAGGATGAAGGTCAGGATCTTGAGGAACTCGAGGTGCATCGGGACGAGCACGAAGTTGTAGAGCGGGTAGGTCACCGCCGTGGCGAGCACGGTCACGAAAAGGACCGCGATGCCCATGCCCGTGGACTTTTTCACGTCGGTGGACATGCCGATGAACGGGCATAGCGCGAGGAAGCGCATGAGCACGACGTTCTGGATCAGCATGGCCGAGAGGAATATGCTCAGGTAGCCGTTCATTTCGCCGCTCCTTTCTTCTCAAGCATTCTGGTAAACAGGAGATTCAGCGCGATGAACATGCCGAACACGAAAAAGCCGCCCGGGGACTGCGCGAAGAAGCCGACCGTGAATTGCTCCGGAATGAGCCGGAGGCCGAGCACGGTGCCCGCGCCGATAAGCTCGCGTACCAGCGAGATGCCCACGAGGACCCAGGTATAGCCGAGGCCCATGCCGAGGGAGTCGAACACGACTTCGTCGATCGAGCGCTTGGACGCGAAGGACTCGACGCGGCCCATGATGATACAGTTCACGACGATGAGCGGGATGAACACGCCCATGGACTTCGAGAGTTCCGGGGTGAAAGCCTGCATCGACAGGTCGACGATGGTGGTGAACGACGCGATGACGATGATGAACACCGGGATGCGGATCGAGTCCGGGATGAGCTTACGGAAAAGGCTGATGATGACCTCGCTCATGAGGAGCACGAAGGTCATCGCGATGCCCATGCCGATCCCGTTGGCCACGGTGGTGGTGACCGCGAGGGACGAACAAAGCCCGATCATGAGCGCGAGAAGGGGATTCTCGCGCACGAGGCCGTTCGTGAACAGTTTAAGGTAGTTTTTCATGACGGTCTCCTTTAGTTACCCGCCGCGGCGAGGGCCTCGGCTGCCTTGGCCGCGGCGATCCTGACGAGGTTCGCCACGGCTTTCGAGGAAATGGTCGCGCCGGAGATGGCGACGATGTCCTGCCCGACCTTGAAGGCGTCCTTCGCGGACTTGCCGGCGTACTGGTCGACGTAGGGCGACTGGGCGGTTTTCGTGCCCAGGCCCGGCGTGTCGGAGTTCGCGAGGAACCGGAGGGGCTTGAGCTTGCCGTCGCGGCCCACGCCCACCACGACGGTGGAACTGCCGTAGGTCGGGCCGGTGGCCTGGATGACCATGCCGATCGTCTCGGTTTCGGACTTCGCGAGGTAGGCCTTGTCGAAGGAGATGTTCTTCACGCCCGAGGGGATCTTGTCGGCGATAGCCTCGAAGGAAGCGGCCTCGGGGAAGACGAGCTTGAGCGCGGCCTGGGTTTCCCGTTCGGCGGCCTCCGCGATAAGCGGCCCGGTCACCTGATACACGAGGGCGAGCCCCACGCACGCCACCACGGCGTACGCCGCGAGGGAGAAGGAAAGCTTGAACATGGTTTTCATTTCGCGGCCCCCTGAGCGGCGGGCTTGACGGGCTTTACCCAGCCGTACTTCTTGACGATGAGCCGGTTGAGGAAGGGCACCACCGAGTTCATGATGAGGATACTGAACATGACGCCCTCGGGATAACCGCCGGCGACCCGGATGAGTCCCGTGATGAGCCCGCAGCCCACGCCGAAGATGACCCGGCCCATGGGGGTAACGGGGGTCGTCGCGTAATCCGTGGCCATGAAGACGGCGCCGAACACGAGGCCGCCCGAAAGGAGGCTGATCAGCGGGTCGATCCCTGCGATCCAGGAAATAGCCACGGCGGTGACGATCATGGAGACCGGGGTACGCCAGTCGATCACCTTCATGACGGCGAGCAGGACGAAGGCGAGGAGGATCAGGAAGATCGGGGACTCGCCGATGGAACCCGCGCGCTGGCCGAGGAAGAGCTTCAGGTACACGTCGGGGGCCGAGGTAAGGCCGAGCTTGGCGGCGATCGCCCCCGCGTCGAGCACCGGGTTCTCGCCGGGCTTCACGTAGGACAGGGTCGTCGCGGCGGACACCGCGTCGAGGTTCGTGAAGGGCTTGGTCCACTTGGTCAGGCTGGTCGCGAAGCTCACGAGGAGGAACGCGCGGCCCGAAAGGGCCGGGTTGAACACGTTCGCCCCGAGGCCGCCGAAGAACTCCTTCGCGATCACGATGGCGAAGAAGGCGCCGAGCACGGTCATCCACACCGGGGTCGAGGGCGGGAGCACCATGGCGAGGAGAAGCCCCGTAATGACCGCGGAATAGTCGCCGACGCGGACATCCTGCTTCAGGAGGGCCCGGAAGCCCGCCTCGAAGCCGACGGAGCACGCCACGGACACGACGACGGTCACCAGGGCGGGAATGCCGTAGAGCCACACGCCGAAGGCCGCGATCGGGAGGAGCGCGCCCACCACCGCGAACATCACGTGCCTGGTCGTGAGCGGGATCGAGTAGTGCGGGCTCGAGGAAAGGTAAATTTCGTTTTTATCGGATTCTGCCATTCTGTTATTTCCCTTTGGCCGCGTCTTTCGCGGCGGCCTTGGCGGCCTGCTTCTGCATCTCGGCGCGAACCTGGGCCTTGCCGAGGCGGAACCGCTGCACGAGCTTGATCCGGGCGGGGCACACGTAGGCGCAGGTACCGCATTCCACGCAGTCCATGAGACCGCAGCGCTTCGCTTCCTCGAGGTTGTCCGCCTTCATGGCGCGCACGATGAGCACCGGCGAGAGCCGGCAGCTGCACACCTGCATGCACCGGCCGCAGCCGATACAGGGGGTTTCCTCGAGCAGGGTGGTTTCCTTCTCGGTGATGAACAGCACGCCGGAGGTGTTTTTCTGGACCGGGAAATTCGCGCTTTTCATCGAGATTCCCATCATCGGCCCGCCGGCGAGGATCTTCACGGCGCCGGGCTTCAGGGTCACCACTTCGGGAATAAGGTCGCCGACCAGGGTTCCGAGGGGAACCGACACGTTCTTCGGGGTCGCGCAGGCGCCGCCGGAAATCGTCAGGCCGCGCTCGATGAGGGGTTTGCCCTCGCGGAAGGCCTCGCTGAGGGCCTTGAAGGTGCCGACGTTGGACACCACGCAGCCCGCGGCCGAGGGAAGGCCGCCGGAGGGAACCTGGCGGCCGGTAACGGCCTCGATGAGCATCTTCTCGCCGCCCTGGGGATACTTGGTCTTCAGGAGCTGCACCCGGATCTTGTGGGCGCCCGCGCCGACGGGGTTCGCGCGCTGGGCCGCGATCGCCTTCTCGAGGATCGGCACCAGCTCGGCCTTGTTGTCCTCGAGGGCGACTATGCCCTCGGGGGCGCCGGTGATGCTCATCGCGATCGCGACGCCGTCTACCACCTTGGCGGCCTCGTCCTGCATCGTTCTCGCGTCTATGGTGAGGTAGGGTTCGCACTCTGCCCCGTTGGCGATCAGGTAATCGATCTTCGAGCCCTTCGGGGGATTGAGCTTGACGTGGGCGGGGAACGCCGCGCCGCCCATGCCGACGAGACCCGCGTTCCGGACCCGCGCCAGGGCGTCTTCCCGGGTGCAGGTGAAGGGGTCGAGGGGCGGCAGGTAATCGGTCCTGTCGGAGCCGTCGGCCTCGATGACGATACAGGGAACGTCCGCGTTTCCGGTCGCCAGGTGGGTCTCTATTTTCTTGACCGTGCCCGCGACGGAGGCATGAACGGGAGCGGACATGAAGGCGTCGGACTCGGCGATCTTCTGCCCCTTCGCGACGACGTCGCCGACCTGAACTATCGGTTTGTTCGGGGCGCCGCCCTGAGTCACCGGAATCCATACGGTCTTTGTCGAAGGAAAACAGGACTCGACGGGAAGGTGTTCCGTCAAAGCTTTTCGCTCGGGCGGATGCACGCCGCCCTTGAAGGTTAGGATACTCATAGGGGAGATACTATCTCTAGGACCCACAAAGCGTCAAGACAAGGGCGAGGCATATATATAGGTAAGAAATTATCGAAATAATACCATTAACGATATTTTTATATCGATATTTTTTCCGTTAATAATTACTTTGTCCGGTCCGTAAAAGAGGCGAATACCCTGGCCAGTTCGTCCCGGGCAAAGGAGGCGGGCACGCGGGAAAGGTCGCCGAGGGATCGGTCCCGATACAGTCGGGCACGCTCGGTGGCGCGTTCGATGGCGCCGGTTTCCGCCACGATCTTAGCGATTTCCGAGTCCGAACCCGCCCGGATCGCGTCGGGGGTGAGAAGCGGAGAGAGCTTGTCGGGGGACTCGCGAAGCGCGAGCGCCAGGGGCAGCGTGCAGAATCCCTCGGCCAGGTCGTTCCGCACCGTCTTTCCGGTTTGGGCCTCGGTACCGGTCCAGTCGAGAATGTCGTCCTGAATTTGGAAGGCGACCCCGGCGGCCCAGGCGGCCCTGGAGAGGGCGGAAACCGTGCGAAGGGGGGCCTTGCTTTCCGCCGCGCCCGCGCGGGCCGCCATGGCGAACAGGGTCGCGGTCTTCCCGCCGATCTTACGCACGCAATCGCGCACGCTCGGGGTAAAGCGCCAGCGCCCCGCGTCCTGGCTCATCTCGGCGCCCACGATGATATCGATGGCGCGGGCGAGGTTCCTGGCGTTTTCGGGGCCCGAGCGCTCGGCGGCGAGAAGAAAGCAGCGCGAAAAGAGCCAGTCCCCCGCGAGGACCGCGTCCTTCCGTCCGACCCGGGTATGTACGGCGGGCAGGCCCCGCCGCGACGGCGAATCGTCGATCACGTCGTCATGGATCAGGGTCGCGGTATGGAGGAGCTCCACCGCCGCGGCGAGCGGGCGGATTCGTTCGGGATCGTATTTCCCGGTCATGGCCGAAAGGAGGAGGATGCGGGGACGGAGGAACTTGCCGCCGGCGCGAAAGAGGGCGCCGACCGCCGCGGAGATATCCGCGCTGCCGGCGCCTTTACCGGTCCGCAGGGTTTCGTCTATCACCCTGCGGACTTCGGCGAGTTCCGATTCCAGAAAGTCGAGGTTCACTTCGAGGGTTCGTCCAGGTAAATGTGGTTCCTGCGTACCCAGCCGAATCCGTTCCAGATCTTCTTGGCGAAGCGGACGATCCAGTAATCGAGACCCAGTACCCGGCCGGCGCCGCCCATGCAGAGGACCGCGGCGAACACGAACCAAAGCTGGTCCCAGGCGAACATGCCGGAAAGGGTGAAGATCAGGCACATGCCGATGGAAACCACCGCGGCGATCCAGGTGAAGGCGCCGCCGAAGAGCGCGAGGCCGATAAGGAGCTCGGTACCGACGACCATGGACTGGAAGAGCTCGAAGGGAACCTTCGCGAAAATGCCGTCCATGAAGGTGGTGCGGAACCAGGTCGCGACGCTTCCGTCGACGGAGAAGATATTCTTGGTCATGTCCAGGACGGGCTTAAGGGCGTCCTGAGCCACGCTCTGGGCGACGTCAGCCACCGTTTCCACGACTTCTTCCGAGGCCTCGGATACCGCGTCCATCGGGGGAACCGGGTTCAGGGTGGCCTGCGCCACGCCGCTGGAGAACATCCAGCCCGACTTGGAACCGAGGTCGAATTGGAGCCAGCCCTCGCCGATCTTGTTCAGCGCCTCCATGACCCAGCTGAAGCCGAGCCACATGCGGATCGGGAGGAGCCAGTACCCGCGGGTCTTGTGCTCGATCATCCCGCCGATAATGGAGCGGCGCTCGGCGATGTCGAGGAATTCATGCTTGAAGTATTCCCACACCTGGTTGATCCCGGCGATGGTGAACAGGTAGTACATGTTGATCATGTGCTTCATCGCCATGGCGAAGAAGCCGCTGGTCTTGATCCCGCCCGCGTCGGCGACGCCGTACTTGCCGCCGATGGAGACCATGAAGCCGTGATAATTCGACTTGAAGGGCTTGAGCTCGCCGCCCTCGAGGGTGGCGACGATATTGTGGGCGATGAGCTCGCCGGTCTGGTGGGCGGTCTCGACGACCTGGGGCAGGGGCTTCTCGTTCTCGATGAACCAGAGGTTGTCGCCGCCGATCCACACGCCGTCCTTGCCGGGGGCCTTGAGGGGATCGTCGGTGAGCACGCGGTTGCGCTTGGCCTCGAAGCCGAGGGTACCGGCGAAGGCGCAGCCCGATACGCCGCAAGTCCAGATGAAGGTTTCGGCCTCGACGACCGAGCCGTCCTTGAGCTTGACGAGTCCGGGTTCCGCGGCCACGATGGGCGCGCCGAGCATGATCTCGCAATTCTTTTTATCCAGGTATTTCCTGGCTTTTACGCGCTGGGGCTCGGCGAGCATCGCGAGGATGTCCGGCATGGCCTCGATCACGAGGGTCCGTACCTCGGACTTGGGAATGTGATAGCGCTCGCACATGGTGTCGCGGAGCTCGAGGAGCTCGCCGACCATCTCGATACCGGTGAAGCCGGCGCCGGCCACCACGAAGGTAAGGAGTTTCCTGCGCTTGGCGGCGTCCGGTTCGGCGGAAGCCCGGGCCCATACGTCGTCGAGGTGACGGCGGATGCGGACGGCGTCGTCGTAGGACCAGAGGGTGAGGGAGTTGTCCCGAACGCTGTCCATGCCGAAGAAGTCGGGCTGGGCGCCGGTTCCGATCACGATCTGGTCGTAATCCATCTCGGTAGTGGAGAGGGTAACCTTTTTCGCGTCGAAATCGATGGATTTTACGGTGTCCACGATCACGCGCACCTTGGTGCCGCCGAATATCTTGCGGAAAGGCACCTGAACCGCGTCGGGCTCGGTTCTCAGGCCGGCCACTTCGTGAAGCTCGGTCAGGAGGGTATGGAAGGGGTTTTTATCGACCAGGACGATTTCCCGGTCATCGTTCTTGCGATACTTTTTCTCGAGGGTTTTCGCGACACTGACTCCCGCATAGCCGCCGCCGACTATGAGGATTCGCTTCTTGTTTGGCATGAGAGCCTCCGGACTAAGGTATAACTGCAGTGTACTGGTTGCCGGGTTGACATGTCAACGCTGGAATCGTCCAATATTGCACGGTTTTCCGACGTTTTACCAAAACCCATCGGGATGGTCGACTTTTCATTTACGGAAATGTTTTTGACGCGTCATCGCGTATTTGTTACACTGAATTCGAACGGTTTTACATTAAGTAACAATATCTTTCGCGATATGTTTAATTGAAAGAACCTGACGAAATACGCAAAAATTTCTAGTTACGGATCAATTAAGGAGGACTTATGAACGTCCGTTTACGTTTGACCGTCGGCGCCGCGCTTTTCGCGCTGGTCGCGGGATTTACCTTCGCTTACAACCCGCCGGCCGGCGGGGAAAGCGCCATGACGTTGCAGTCCCCGGACCTTCTCGCGGGTACGGCGAGCGTCGCAGGCGGCGCCTTCGGGGCCACCTTGCCGGGCGAACTGGCGGTGAACCCCGCCCTCGCGGCGGGCGAGCAGCGCATTACCCTCGACGCGGCCTACGCGGCCCTTATCGGAACCGGCGACGAGTCGGGTCTCGGGCACAGCGTCAGCCTCGGGGGAATCTATCCCACCCGCTGGATGGTGCTCGGCGCGGGCCTCGGCTTCCTCACCTCGCCCTTCGACGCCGTTCCCCTGGGAACCGCAGGGTCCGCACGCTTCAGCGCGTCCAAGGACCTGACGGACTCTCTCTACCTCGGAGCCGGCATTTCGGCCGCCGCGGGCACTGGCTGGGGCGTCGCGGGAGACCTCGGACTGCTCTACAAAATGGGCGATCTCGGATTCCTCAAGGGCGCCCGGTTCGGCGCGTCCCTCACCGGGATGGGCCTTCCCTTCTCGCCGGGCACCGAGGGAATCAACGGCGGCGCGGCCACCGGGTACCCCTCGATGTTCACCCCCCGCTTCGGCATCGCGGGCAGCCTGATCGACGCGGGAAGCTTCAAGCTCGGCATGACCGCCGACCTCTCGGTCCCGACCTTCCAGAACGTCACCTTCGACGC
>QKCE01000069.1 GCA_003245785.1 Spirochaetales bacterium
CTTCCGCGATCGCCCTCATCTCGCCGAGCTTTTCCTCCGCGAAGGCGAGGGTGTCGCGAAGGCCCGGCTCGAGGGCGGTTTCCTCCGCGAGGGAAAGGGGAACGTGGAGGAGCGAACAGGAGGCGCCGACCGAGATCTCCGCGCGGGTGAGCCCCGCGAGCTCCGCCAGGAGCGAGACCGACTCGGGGAGGCGGTTCTTGCGGACGTTTCGGCCGTTCACGACCCCCGCGACGAGTTCCCGGTCGGAAGGAAAGCCCCGTTCGCGGATAAGTTCGAGGTTTCGCGGGCCGTCGACGAAGTCCAGCGCCACGCCGTCGAAGGGCAGGGCTGCGACCTCGTCCCAGGAATCGCGGAGGTCCCCGAAGGGAAAGCCGACGGTGACGCGGACCCCGCGTTTCGCGGCGAGAACGGACTTCCAAAGGCCGGAGAACAGGGCGTTTTCCCGGTCTCCCGCGTCCAGCGTGAGGGCCGGTTCCTCGAACCGGACTTCCGGCACGCCGAGGCGGGCCGCCGCGGAAACGAGGGCTGCCCAGGCCGCCGCCGCCGCTTCCGCGAAGGATTCCGGGGAGAGCCCCTCGCCGTATCGGGCGAGGGCGAGGAAGGTCCAGGGACCTATGAAGGCCGGGACGGTTTCGATTCCCGCGGCCCGGGCCTCGAGCCAGCCGGAAAAGGCTTCTTCCGGGGTTTCGGCGAGGCGGAGCCGGGTTTCCGAAGAGAGTTCGGGCACGATGTAGTGGTAGTTCGTGATAAACCATTTTTTCATGGGGAGGGGCGCGAGCTCGCCGGTTCCCCGGGCCATGGCGAAGGCGGTCTCGAGGGCGGAGGCGCCGGGTTTCCGGAAGCGTTCGGGTACCGCGGAAAAGCGGATCGCCGTATCGAGCATGCCGTCGTAAAACGAGAAGTCCTGGGAGGGAACGCGGTCGATGCCCGCTTCCGCCATACCGCGCCAGGCGGCGAGACGGAGCGTCGCGGCCTTTTCCCGGAGCTCCGCTTCGGCTATTTCCCCGGCGAGCCATGCCTCGGTCGCGAATTTGAGCGCGCGACCCGCGCCTATCCGGGGCCAGCCCGAAACCTGCGTACGCATAGAAACCTCCTGCCGACGCTAAAAGGTCGGTTACGGTTCTAAACCTAACAGGATCGCGAGATATAGTCCAAGACTTTGTAATTATGATTGGCTATAGGTAAAGACTATAGCGCCGAAATACCCTCAAAAGAGCCGTTTCCGTTTCAGGTAGTTGCTTTCGAAACAGTAGAGGGCCATTCTCCCCGCGCGGCGGTAGGCGTAGTCCCTTACGGCGGCCTTTATGCCCTCGGCGGCGATGGGTCCGGTCATGGACCAGATGAAGGTGAGGGGATTCCCGGCGCGGACCGCCTTGACGAGAAGGCGGATTTTCCCGTAGAGCCGCATGGAACGGTAGTAACGGGAGAAGAAGGGGAGCCGTTTCGGGAGCAGTTCCCCGAATACCTCGTCGTTGAAGTTTTTCGCCGCGAGGACGAAATCCACCGAGACGTTTTCGAGGAGGAACTCGCCGTTCAGTATGCGGGCGTAGCCCAAAAGGGACAGCATGTAAAGGGAATCGAAAAGGTCGACGAGGCGGAGCCCGTCGTAAAAGGGCTCCCGTCCGCCGTAGGGGGAGGCTATCGCCCCGACGAGTCGCGCGAGGCGGCCCAGGTCGTCGGTATTTGAATCCGAAAGGGGATTGAATTTCCCGGCCGCCCGGACGGGGAGGCGGAGCAGCTTTTTGAAAAGCCGCCGCGCCCCGTTGAACCGGTAGACGACCCCGTCGAAGGCGACGTCTTTTTCGGGCCCCAGGCCCATTTCCTCGAGGGTTCGCTGGTAAAGGAGAAAGGCCCTCTCGTAAAGCGGGGACCTTTCCGGGGCGTTCTCCGGGTCGATGATCCACTCTACGCCCGACGCGTCCCGCCGTACCCGGTCGCGGTCGAACCGCTTGAGGCTTTCCCGGATTTGCCCCTTTTTGTCCCCGTAGAGCATCAGCCCGTAACGGAAAAGCCGGGCCAGGAGCGTCGCGTAATAGTAGCGCCAGGGCGCCTCGGTCGCGACGAGGGAGACGAGGGAGGCGGCCACGCTTATGGTGACCGAGGGGAGGCCGACGAGGGGTATGAGGAGGATTCGGATCAGTTTCCCCGTGAGGCGGCCCGAACGGAGGGCCTTCAGGAAGGGGAGCCTCTCGTAGAGGGCGTCGTAAATTTCGCCGACCCGGGCGGCGCGGCGGACGGTGGATATTCGCGTCGAGGCGAGCCTCCTGAAACTCCCGCTGCCCCTCAACGACGCGTCGAGCTCTTCCATGAGGAGGAAGGCGCACTTGATGAGGTCGGAAACCGGGAAGGAAAACTTCGTCGCCTTCTTCCCTTCCCGGGAAAAGGCGTCCTGAAAAAGCAGGATGAGGGCGTCGATGTCCTCCCGGATCGCGAGCCTGGCGGGAAAGGCCGTCCCCGTTTTCGCCTTCAGGAAGGCCGTGAAAGCCTCCAAGGCGGCGCGGTCCCCGGAGTCGGCGCCCAGGCCCGCCTCCAGCGGGAGGAGCCGCTCCTTTCGTACCCGGCGGAAGATGACTTTGCCGACGGCGAAGCGGGCGACGAGGGGCAGCGCGAGGAGGGCGAAGAGAAGGGGAACGAGAATGCCGATGAGGGATGTGGCCGTCACGGATAGGAGTATCTCACGCATGGGCGGTTTCGCCCAGCGGTTCGCGGCCTTCCACGCGCCCCTTTCGCCGACGCGCCCCCCGGTTCGAGGGGGCTCCGAGAATCCCCGCGCGGGCCTCGCGCCGGCCCTCTCTGCCCCTTTCGGGGGCAATTATTCCGTCCCGCCGCCCTGGCCCGGTTCGCCGAAGACGTAACGGACGTCCTCCGAATTTTTCGCGAGGTTGCCGGTGAAGCGGCGGAGGAAGTCCGCGATGACGGCCAGTTCGCCTTCGGCGTACCCGCGGATGAGTTCCCGATGGTCTTTTTGGACGCCCGTCACCGTTTCGCGGGCGTCGGCGCCGTACCGGTCGGCGAGCTCCACGAAGACTCCCCGTCGGTCCCGCTCGTTCGCGACGCGCCGGATATAGCCCCGTTTTTCCAGCCGGTCCAGGAGGGTCGTGGTGGCTCCCGTCGTGAGGCCCACGAGGCGGGCGACGTCCGAGGGCGAGAGGCGCTCCCGCAGGCCCAGGAAGGTGAGGCAGAGGGTCTCGGTGAGGTTGAGCTTGAGGCTTTTGGCCAGGGTGTTGCGGAAGAGGATCGTTGCCACTCCCAAATCCCTCGCCGCGGCAAGGACCGCCATTTCCATGTTTTCGCCCGCGTCCATGTCGTCTCCTTACCGTCGGATCGTCGCGATTTCGCGATCCCTTTCTTGACGATATTTAGAAAATCAAGTAACTTTATAATAAAGCTAAAAGGTTCGGATTTCAAGCGCCGAACCGCTATACTTTACGTACAGGAGCGGAATCATGGCATATATCGTGGATTTCGAGAAGGTTTCTACCGAGGGATTGGAGACGTCGCCGGTGGCAGGGGCCCTGGCCGGTTTGCGGGCGAACGAAGCCCGTTATTTCATGAACAAGTACAAGCTTCGCTTCGAGACTGCCCCGGCCGCCGAGTCGGCGGAGGTGGTCGAATACGTGAACAGGATACTGAAGGAGAAGAACCTCGGGATCGCCTCGAAGCCCCTGGAGACCGCGCGGTTCGAGGCGGAGGGCATCCGGTTTTCCTACGTGTTTTACGAGAGCGGGCTCGCGATCAACGTGATGTAC
>QKCE01000037.1 GCA_003245785.1 Spirochaetales bacterium
GGTTGAGGTGATCTTTGGTGAGTTTCGCCAGTGGGGTATCTTTAAAAAAGGGTTCCCAATACATGGCAACGCATTTACTGTTTGAGATGACGTACTTCTTGTGAATTCCATGGTTTTTATGGAGTTTTTCCCGGATATAGGGCGATTCATCGTAATCCCAGAACCGTGCCAGGAAAGCTGAAGTACTCTCCGAACCGGCATCATCCTTGGTTATGATGGTCTCAATCAACTTTTTCTGGTCGAGAATTTCCACGATTTCGGCTGCGTCTGATGGGGTGAGTTCCATTGCCCTCAGGGCTTCGAGGATTGGTTTTACGGGCTTTTGTTGCTCTTCAAAGAGTATTTTATAGGCCAGCTTCGTAGCTTCTTTCTTGTCGGTTGTACCAGTGCTCTTCTTTGTTCCGTACTTGAGAGTGTAGGGGTTTTTGAAAGAAACGTACCAAAAGGGGGAGTCTGCGCGCTTGGAAAGGGAGAAGTCAGGCATACGGATACCTCGCAAGTCATGTTGCATGACAAGTGATTATGTATCTTTCACGCCTGTTCTCAGGTAGTGAAGCGGGGTCGGTATAACATACCTTACTCGCCAAGATGATCTTTTCGTGCGGTTTCGCCGTCCGTAGGTGCCGGATGTCTATTTCACAATCCGTTTCACAGTCGTCTTTCGCCCGTTCTCGGGTAGAAAGAAAAAGTGCTTGTAAGTCGTTAACTTGCAAGCACTTAATACGAATGGGCCCACCTGGACTTGCCCTACAGTCGCGCACTTCGTGTGCACTCCTTTCGGGCCGCCTCCGTGGGCTTCCGCGCCCATCCCTGGGCGCTCTCCCTCGCCTTCGCTCGGCGCCCACTCCGGTTCAAGTCCAGGTGGGCCCCCAAATAAAAAACCCGACCCATCATTCGATGGATCGGGTTTTTCATGGGCCCACCTGGACTTGAACCAGGGACCAACGGATTATGAGTCCGCGGCTCTAACCAACTGAGCTATAGGCCCGGCGCAATTCTGGCGATATGACGTGAGTGTTACGCGGAGAAGCAATAATGCGTCATAAGGCCGGAAATGCTTGGACAATATATACTTTTCAGGCCTATCGGGTCAAGCGGGAGCCGTCGGGGCGGGCGTCCCCGGAGCGTCCCCGCGCGGCCCTTTCTCCGAGCGGCTGCGAGGGCCCGTCTCTCGCCTCAGTTCAAGAACCGGGGGCTTTGCCTCCGGTTCTTGAACCCGGCCCTTTGTGCCTCGGCCTTTACCTCTTAAAAACCCTTCAATTACCGCCCGTCGCTCCCGCGATTACCGAGGCGACGCTCGATTTGGCGGAGTTTACCGCGTCGAGCATGCATTCGAGGGCGAGGAGGCCGGGGACGGGGCCGCGGCGCTCGAAAGCCCACATGCGGTCGCCGAAGCCGTCGATGGAGGCTTCGAGGTAGACGCGGTGGGTTTCGCCGAAGCCGGTTTGGGAGAAGTTCCGGATTTTAAGGGAGAGACCCGTTTCCTCCCGTACGATATCGAGGAGGGCGGCGACGAGGACGTTCGATTCGGCGTGGGCGGGGCGGGGGCGGCCGGATTCGGCGAACCGGGCCTCGACGCGCCAGCGGGGCGAGCCGTTCGAGAAGTATATGTCTTCCCGGTAGGATTTCACCGCCACCGCGACGGTTTCCCGGCGGAGGAAGGTACCGCCTTCCTTCGCGCGCTCCCGTTGGGCCAGGCCGAGGGTATGGAGGACCGAGGTGACCGAGGGCGCCCGCGTGTCTTCCTTGAGCCGGGACAGGAGCGAGCCGAGGATTTCGTCGTCCGCGTCGGCTCCCGTATGCTCGCGGACGAAGGCGGCGAGTCCCGCCTTGCCCGAGTGCCGGGAGAGGACGATACGGTCCGGGGCGGTGCCGTATTCCGCGGGGTCCGCGAGGCGGTAGGTCTTTTTCGACTTCACGTGCCCCTGCTGATGCATGCCCGAGGCGTGGGCGTTGACGTTCCAGCCCGTGAGGGGCTTGAGGGGCGAGAGGGAGCTTCCCACGGCCGAGCAGACGAGGCGGGCGATTTCGCCGGTGAGGGCGGGCTTTATGCCCGTTTCGACGCCGAGTTCCGCCCGTTCCCGGACGACGCAGGCGAATTCCTCGAGGGCGGCGTTTCCCGCCCGCTCCCCGATGCCGAGGGCGGTAAGTTCCGCCTGGGCGCAGCCCGCGCCGACCGCCGCGAGGGCGTTGGCGAGGGCGAGTCCCCGGTCGTTGTGGCAATGGACGCTCAGGATGGCCTCGCCCCGGGAGAAGGCCGGGACTCCCGCGAGGACGCGGGCGACGAGTTTTTCCATTTCGTGGGGGAGGGCGCGGCCGACGGTGTCGGCGAGGTTGACTATCCGGGCGCCCGAGGAGACCGCGGCGGCGCACCAGTCGACGAGGAAGTCGGGGTCGGCCCGGGTGGCGTCTTCGGCGCCCGCCTCGACGAGGGGTACGAGCCCGGCGGCGAAGGCCACCGAGTCGCGGGTGAGCGCGAGGGCTTGGGCTCGGTCGAGGCCGAGCTTTATGGAGAGGTGCACGTCGCTTACCGGGCAGGAGAGGTGGAGGAGTCCCGCGGCGGTGCCCACGCCCTTGGGCCAGTCCCCCGGGATCGGGACGTTGAGTTCCCCTTCCGGGAGAAAGGCCGCGGTGGCGCGGATCTCGTCGGGCCGGAGGCGGCTCATGACGGCGAGCTGGACCCGCCCGGCGAGGTCTTGCGCGATGAGGCGGCAGGCCTGGGCGTCGATTGGCGAGGCGGCGGGAAAGCCCGTCTCGAGGCAGTCGACGCCGTAGCGCGCGAGTTCCCGCGCTATGGAAAGCTTTTCCGTTACCGAGAAGGCGAAGCCCGCCGCCTGGTCGCCGTCCCGAAGGGTGGTGTCGAGTATCCTGATCCTTCGGGGGCTCATGTCGAGACCGCCGCGCCGATCGACCCGGTTTCGCGTTCCGCGAGGGCCGCGATGGCGTCGAGCGCCGCTAGGAATCGCGGTACGTCTTCCCTGGTGGGCTCGATTATGGCGAAATCGTCAATCGAGCAGATTCGTTGCAGTTCGTCCATGCGGAGGAGGGCCTTCCGCGTCTCCTCGTTTATCTCGAATAAACCGTCGGCCTCCGCGAGAAGATCCTGCATGGTATGGTTTCGCGGCAGCATGCCCCGCTTCATGAAGAGGGCCATGAAATACTTTTCGATACCCATCGCGACGAGATTCTGAATAATCCCGGGCGTGAATACTTCCGGTCGGCGAACGCTCCCTTGCGCTGTCCGATGATAGCTCCTGCCTTCCTTGAGGAAGACTTCCCAGTCTACCATTTCGTTCACCATGTATAGAAAATACTTGGTCAGGGGAGGAATGTCAATATTTATGCATAATAACCCGTAAATAATGCATAAAATTGCATAAAATTTGAAATTTCGTATTGACTCTCCCTTTTTTGTCCGGTACTGTCATGAACCAAGAACTGACAAGGCTGCCGGTTACCTTTTGCGTAAACCTGCGGCCTTTTTTCGTTCCTGAAATCTGTTCAGGGGGGTACGGATGAGAAAAGCCGCTTTTTTTGCCGCGTTTTGCGCGCTCGCGTCCTTTTCCTGGGCGAAGGGAAACGCCGACGCCTCCTCCAAGCCGAAAGCCGAACTCATCGTATCCGCGGCGTCGAGCCTCACGGACGCGATGAACGAGCTCGTGGCGCTCTACGGGACCGTCGATCCCACCGTGTCCGTCAAGCCGACCTACGGTTCCTCCGGTTCCCTCCA
>QKCE01000140.1 GCA_003245785.1 Spirochaetales bacterium
CAGTACCTCCGCATCGTGGAAACCCGGCCCGACGGCGTCGTGGTCCGGGGCGCGAAGGTCTGCAACTCCGCCGCGGCTTACATGGACGAGATCATCGCCCTGCCCACCCGGTTCATGGGTCCCGACGAGGCGGAGTACGCCATCGCCTTCGCCCTTCCCGCGGACTGGGACGGCATCAAGATCATGGGCCTGCCCGGCCTCCAGGCAAAGCGGACGGAACTCAAGGCGCCCATCGCGGAAGTGGGAGACGTGGAATCGATGACCATCTTCGACGACGTCTTCGTGCCCAACGAACGGATCTTCCTCAACGGGCTCGAGAACCCCGGCAACACCCAGTTTGCCGGCTACCTGGCCCTCATGTTCGCCCACTTCCACCGCCACTCCTACACGGGCTGCAAGACCGCCGTCTCTGAAGTCCTGGCGTCCCAGGCTACCCTCGTCGCCGACGTGAACGGCGTGCTGCAGAAGAGCCACGTGCAGGAGAAGATCTCCCACATAATCGGCACGGCGGAGCTCGTGTACGCCGCGGGCGAGGCCTCGGCCTACCGGGCGGTGGAGTTCCCGAACGGCTCCTGGGTTCCCGACGAGATTCTCACCAACGCCGGGCGCCGCCTCGCGGGACACGAGATCTACAACGAGTACTCGATTCTCGCCGACCTGGCGGGGGGAATCAGCGCGTCCCTCCCCACGGAGGAGTCGTACTACGATCCCGAAACGGCGGAACTGGTCGCCAAGTATACCAAGCGGAATCCCGCCTACTCGGCCGAGGACGCCCATCGCGTGTTCAGGATGATGGAGAACAAGCTCTGTTCGCCCTTCTCGGGCGCGGAAATGGTCGCCGGCGTGCACGGCGGCGGGTCGCCCCTCATGGAGACCATCACGCTGATGGCCCGGTACGACCTGAAGCCCCTGAAGGACATCGCCAAGTACCTGTGCGGCATAAACGACGACCTGCCCCGGTACGAGCGCCCGACCATGACGCCCCGCGCCATGCTGGACAAGTTCAGGAAGGCGCAGGAAAAAACCGGCGGGAAGTGACGGCGAAGGGCGCGGGTCCGTAATCCATCCGCTATCGCTTTGCGCCCCCCGGGACAGCCCGGGGGGCGTCTTTCAGTCCCGACTCTCTGGCGGGGCCGAAATGGCGTTCCTCCGAATCTCCACGAAACGCCCCACCGCCTCGGGATCGAAATGGGTTCCCGAAAGGGAAATCAGGTGCTCGAGCACCCTTTGCTCGCCCCACGCGTCCCGGTAGGGCCGGTTCGAGCGCAGGGCGTCCCACACGTCCACTACCGCGAAAAGCCGGGCGGAAAGGGGAATCTCCTTCCCCGCGAGTCCCTGGGGATACCCGGTACCGTCCCATTTTTCATGGTGGCTGTAGGGTATGTCCAGGGCGTCCTCGAGGAACCGGAGGCGGGACAGCAGGTTCCGGGCTATTTCGGGGTGCTTCTTCATGAGCGCGAATTCACCGTCGGTAAGCGCGCCCGGCTTGAGCAACACGCTGTCGGGAATGCCCATTTTCCCGATATCGTGGAGGAGCGAGCCGTACCGCGCGCAGTCCAGCGCCCGGCCCTCCATGCCGAATTCCTTCGCGAGCATGAGGGTCGCCTCGGTCACCCGCCTGCTGTGGCCCTCGGTTTCCTGGTCCCGAAGCTCCAGGGCTTCCGCCCAACTCTCGATGGTTCCCTCATAGGCCCTTTCGAGTTCGGCATTCGCAAGTCTCAGGCCGTTGAGGAGCTCCGAATTGTCCAGGGCGACCGCCGCCTGCCCGGCGAGGGAACGGAAAAAAAGGTCCCATCCCGGCGGAATGGCGAAGGCCGACCGGTGATACAGCTCGATTACCCCGACGGTTTTCCCGTTCACCGTCAGGCGGCGGCCGCCGTAAAACACGAATCCCTCCCCCGAAAAGGCGGGGGATCGGCTGAACCCCTCCGCGAATTTGTCCAAATCGGGTACGTAAATCGCGTCGTCCCCGAGCAGGGCCTGTCCCGCGTACCCCTCGCCGGCATGCAGCCGGGTATGCAGGAGCGCGTCGGTCCTGAAGCCGACCCTCGCACCCAGGGAGAGGGTTTCCGTCGCCTCGTCCAGGAGGAGGATATCCGCCGCGTCCACCCGCAGGTGCTTGACCGCCTGCTCCAGGATAACGGAAAGGATGGTTCCGAGGTCCTCGCTGGAAACTATCGCGCGGTCGATAATATGGAGAGACTCGAGCTCCCTGTTCTTCTCGCCCAAATTCCCGGAAAGGACCTCAACCTCCCGGAAAGCCATGGCGAAATTCACCGAAAGCTGAAAGCTCTGGGCGAAAATATAGAGGAAGACCCCGTAGGATGAAAGGTATACCGTATTGGCCACCAAGCCGATGGAGAAAAGGACGTCGTTTATCACCGTCACCATCAGCACCGTAAGGCCCGCGAGGACGATTCGGGCTCCCTGCTCCCGTCGCGCCACGGCGAGGGCGATCACCCCGACCCCGTACACCCCGCCCGCGAAGAGGAAGATCTCGTACCAGTGCAGGAAGCGCTGATAAACCATCGGCGGCAGGAAAAGGATCATCGCGCCCCAGAGGACTCCGCCGGCGATCAATATCCGGAGGGGGGCGCGCCCCATGCTCCGGGGAAAAAGGCTGCGGAAGAAGAGCGCGAAAAGGGGAAGCGCCATATGGGCGGAAAGGTGCTCAACCTTGAAACCCCAGGCCCAGCCCGCTTCCGTGGCGGGGAAAAGGTCGAGCAAAAGCCGCTCTCCCATGATCATGGTCCTCACCGCCATCAAAAGGCAAATTACCCCGAACAGGAGCGGGGCCCGGTCCTTTCTCCGCAAGACGAACAGGCCCAAGTGGTACAGCCCCATGATGATCAGTGCCCCGGCCACCAGGGAAGTCACCGTGATATCCGAACGGCTCCGGGCGAGTATCACGGTCGAAAGCCCGAGGGTCGGGGCGTCCCAGGTACCGATGTAGGGGGTCGAGAAATTCGCCACTTGAAGGACGATCTCCGTCTCGCCCCCGGCGGTAAAGGCGGAATACGCGACCCCGTTGGAAGGGACGTACCCGGCCTTCGTGTCAGCCGTTTGCCCTATACCGGCAACCTTCAGCCCGTTCACGAAAACCGACGTGGCGCTATCGGCGTTGGGTACCCGCAACCCCCACTGCCGGGCTCCCGGCGGAAGGGACACGATCATCCTCAGGGTCGCCGAGCCCAGGGCATCCGCGGTCGAACCGGTAAAACCGAAGGCGGAACCCCAAATGCCGGGCACTCTCATGAAGGCGGGTTCCCCTCGCCCCCGGAGCGCCGCGGACTCGCCGGAAGGCGCCAGGGTCATCGGGTAAAATTCCCATTCCCCGTCCAGCCTGACTATCCCGGGCGCGGAAAAATCGACGGATTCAAGGTTTGCCCGTCCTCCCGACGCCGAGGCGGACGAAACCTCATACCGCGCGCATCCCCCCAGGAAAATCGCCGCAAAAAGGAGAAAACAAACTGAAGCCTTAAGCCTGGACCCGCCTTTGGCGGAACCGGTATCCGGCTGAAACGGCGTTACCGTCGCCATATGCCTCCCGGGCGGGGAAGCCGCGCCTCCCCACGGGTTGGAAAAAACTCTAATTTCCTAACATTAATCTTATGGCTTCAACCCTTCCCGCGCAATGACAAAAGGGAAATCCCCCGCAACGCCCCCTTTAGGGAAACGGGGCAACCGTTTTCCCCGCGCGGACCTACGGTCCGAAAACCCAGGAC
>QKCE01000190.1 GCA_003245785.1 Spirochaetales bacterium
CTACGCCCGACTCTACCGGGAATCCTCCAAGGCCATATCCTAGGTCGGGCGCCCCCCTCCCCCGAGACCTCCCCGGCCGGTTTCGGCCTTGGGCCGGTCCCGGGGGCCGAAAAACGGCCCCGCTTGCCCCCGTTCCTTGATTCCCGTACCTTTATGGCGGTACAATTACCAACCATGGGAGTCTCGCAATGAAACGAAGCAATCCCGACTGGATACTCGCGGGCGTTCTCGCCGGCGCGGGGTTTCTCGTCTCCTTCATAATCGTCAACCTCGCCCTGCCGGTGTCCCTGGTTATCTCCGGGCTCTGCCTCGCCGCGGGAACCCAGTTCTTCCGGCGGCAGGCGAAACTCCCGGCGGTGCCCGGCGCGGTGGACGCGGCGGACCTGGAGGCGGCCCTCGCCGAGGGAACGAGAAAGCTCGAGATTATCCGTACCCTCGGGAAGCGCCTGGCTTCGCGAAGCGCGGGCGAGAAGGTCGCCGGGCTTTGCGAAACCGTGGGGGAAATCCTCGCCGAGATCCGGCGCGACCCCGACGACCTGAAGCGCGCGAGGCAGTTCCTCTCCTATTATCTCGACTCGACCATCACCATCCTCGAAAAGTACGAAAAGCTTACCGCCAACGCGGTACGCGACGAAAAGATAGAAACCTCGATCGCCCGGGTGGAGGCGATGCTCGACACTATCGGTATGGCCTTCGAAAAGCAGTTGGCCAACCTGCTTTCCAACGACGTCATGGATCTCGACGCGGAGCTGGCGCTCCTCGAAAACACGATACACATGGAAGGGCTCGGCGACTGACCCCGCCTCGGGGTTCGGGGACCTCCCCCGCCGGCCGGCGCAAACGGAGGACAAAATGAGCGACGTAACGATCACGCTTTCCGAAGAGGAAACGAAACGGGCCCGGGATATCGCGAAGGGCATCGCCATGGACGATACCCAGGCGATCATCCAGTACGGCGTGGGCGCCCAGTCCAAGATCTCGGGCTTCGCGGACACCATGCTCGGCCAGATCCGGAGCCACGACACGGGCTACGTGGGGGAAAGCCTCACGGACCTGATGCTCAAGGTGAAGGACGTGAAGGTCGACTCCCTCGCCTCGGGGCCCTCGGGCTGGCTCGCGAACCTCTTCAATTCGGTCCAGCGATTCCTCGCCCGGTACGAGAAGCTCGAGACCCAGATCGAGAAGATCGTGAACTCCCTCGGCGACGCGCGCATGAAGCTCCTCCGGGACATCGCCATGCTCGACCAGCTCTACGCGAAAAACCTGGAGTACCTGAAGGAGCTCGACGTGTTCATCGCCGCGGGGCAGATGAAGATCGACGAGCTCAAGGCCTCGGTCCTGCCGGAGCTCGAGGCCCTGGTGAAAACCTCCAACGATCCCGCGGACACCCAGAAGCTGAACGACTTCAACCAGTTCCTGAACCGCTTCGAGAAGAAGATCCACGACCTGAAGCTTTCCCGCATGATCGCCATCCAGAGCGCGCCCCAGGTGCGGCTCATCCAGAACAACGATCAGGCCCTGGTGGAAAAGATACAGAGCTCGATCATGACCACGATACCGCTTTGGAAAAACCAGATCGTGATCGCGGTTTCCCTTCTCCGCCAAAAGAAGGCGGTGGAGCTCCAGAAGGCGGTCACCGACACCACGAACGAGCTCCTCACGAAGAACTCGGAGATGCTCAAGACCGGTACCGTCGCGGTGGCCACCGAGATGGAACGGGGCATCGTGGAAATAGAGACCCTGAAGAAGGTGAACGACGACCTGCTTTCCACCATCGACGAGACCCTCCGGATCCAGAAGGAAGGGAAGGCGAAGCGCGCCGCCGCCGAGGCGGAGCTCGCGAAGATCGAGTCGGACCTGAAGAACCGGCTCATCGCGGTCGACCGCGGATAAGGGGGCAAGGGCATGAAAAGAGCGCTTATCGGAATTCTGATCCTGGTCGCCGCCATCGGGGTGGGCGTCGGGTACCGCTTCTTTTTCGGCGCCGGAACGGGCGGGGGAAGCCTCGCGGGCGGTTCGTCGGCGAAGGCGGGGGACCTGCAGTTCGCGACGGTCGAGCCCGTGACCGTGACCGGGATCGGCGGCTATCAGCTCGGCTCCGTCGACCTCGGGGAAGGCAACGTGCCGCTCCTCCGGATTCCCCTCGACACCTGGGGCGGGTACGCCGCCCTTTTCGCGGCCAACGGGGGAACCAAGCCGAATAAGGATTCCCTTTTCTACAAAAAGGGTAAATTCGCCGTGGAACTCGTCGGCGAGGAGAGCGCCACGGCCCAGCTCGAGGGCTACGCCGCGGGGCGCTGGCCGATAATCTGGGCGCCCATGGATAGCCTTCCCCTCCTTTACGACGCGCTGAAAACCGACAAGCGCGTCCTCCCCAGGGTGCTGGGCCTCTTCGACTGGTCCTCGGGCGGCGACGGCATCATCGTGAAGGACTCGATCCGCCGCCCCTCGGACCTGAAGGACAAGGTCATCCTCACCTCGAGCAACACGCCCTACAGCTTCATGCTCCTGTGGTATCTCGCCCAGGTGAACCTTACGGCCCAGGACGTGAAGGTCGTGTGGATCGACGACGGCGAGAAGGCCCTGGAAACCTTCCGGAAGGATTCCCGCATCGTCGCCTGGGTTTCCTGGACGCCCTTCATAAACGAGGTGTCCGACCCGGCTTCCCCGGGTTACGTCGAGGGCGCGCGGCTCCTCATTTCCTCCCGCGACGCGAACCAGCTCATCGCCGACACCTTCATCGTCCGGAACGACCTCTTCGCGGACAAGCCCGAAATGATGCAGGCCTTCGAGGAGGCGATGCTCGAGGGCGTCGACCTCGTCGGTCCCGCGACCTACGACGCGATGGCCTCGTTCTACGGTACCTCCGCCGCCGACGCGAAAAGCATGCTCGAGGACGTGCACCTGGCGAACGCCCCCGAAACCTCCATGTTCCTGGACGACACGAACCCCATCGGCGCCTACAAGATTTTCGTGCTTGCCCAGGAATACTACAAGCAGCTCGGCCAGCTCGGCCCCTCGGCGTCCTACGAGCCCGAGCGGGTACTGTCGCGGAAGATCATCGACGCGGCCCTCGCGAAGGGCCTCTTCAAGGGCCAGAAAAACCTGATCGCCGACTCCTTCAACAAGAAGGCGGCCTTCGACATCGCGGACCTCGAAACCCAGCGGGTCGTGCTTTCCAACGACGTGCAGCTTTACTTCGAGCCCCAGCGGCTCGATTTCGACCTCTCGGAAAACACGCCGGAAATGAAGGAAAACGCCCGTCTGCTCGCAAGGATCGCGGAGCAGACCGAGTTCCTCGCCACCACGATGCTCAAGCTCGTGGGCCACCTGGATACCGCGAAGGTGGAGGAATTCCGGGCCAAGGGAAACCAGGCCTTCATCGAGGCGAGCGCCCAGGCGAAGCTCATCTCAAAAAAGCGCGCGGAGTTCGTGAAGAAGCTCCTCGTTTCCAAGTACGGCATCGACGGGGACCGGATCGTGACCGAGGGCCGCGGGTGGGACAGCCCGATCGACCCGGAGGATCCCGACAGGAACCGGCGCGTCGAGGTCCAGTTCATATCCCTGGAGTAGGAGGCGAAGCGATGCAAAGAGAAAGCCCACACCCGCCCGCCGGAACGCTCCCCGAGGGGCCAAACCGTACCGCGCCGTCGCCCGGGCGCGCGGCCGTCCTCCTGTCCGCGCTCCTGGTCCTGACCCTCTCATCCTGCGCCCCCCGCTCCGCGGGCCAGGGGCCAGTTTCTTACCAGAAAAAACAGTCGGGTTACACGCTCCGCCTGGGCGACGACTTCAGCCGGGGCATGAACCGGGTGGACGACTTCGGCATCTCCATCGCCATCGCGATGGACACGTCGGGATCCATGGGGAACGAGCCGAGGTCCGGGGGCGAGGCGAAATACGTCCAGGCCGCCCAGGCCCTCGCGACGGTCGCCGACTACCTCGAGGGGCTCGCCGCGTCCAAGAGCGACATGAAGCTGAAGGTAGCCCTCCTGAAATTCTCGGGCACCGTTTCCGTGCTCCTGCCCCTCACCGAGCTCGACGCCGCGGGAATCGCGAGGCTCCGCGCCGCCTGCGTGCCGGACAACTTCAAGCCCGGCGGGGGAACCGCGATAGGCCTCGCCCTCGAGCGGGGCGCGGGCATCCTCGCCCAGTCGGGCACCATCTTCAACAGCCTCATCGTCATAACCGACGGGGACAATACGATAAGTCCCGAGCCCGAGGACGTGATCAAGGCGATTTACGCGAACAGGAACGACAAGTCGGCCGAGGACGATCCCGTGCGCACGGACACCCAGCTCCTCAGCGTGATCGGCTTCGACGTGGACTCCCCGCAGTTCGCGCGGATGCACGAGCTGGGCGCCCGGATCACCTCCGCGGGAAACCGGGAGGAGCTCGGGGCGGGGCTCAAGGACCTTCTCGAGGCGGATATCACGAAGCTCGAGTGATCCGGGCCTACGCCGCGCCGGGAAACCGAAAAAAAAACGCGTTTTTTTTTGACCGACGCACAAATTCCCGTTCCCGCGCGTCTGTCAAGGTGAAGCCATGGAAGCGACCCTTACGGCGACCATCGAGCGCGAGCGGCCCCGGCTGCTCGCGTGGATGAGCCGGAAAATCGACCTGGAGGAAGCGGAAGACGCCCTCCAGGACATAATCGTGAGATCCCTCGTCAATCTCGACGCCCTCGAGGGGGTGCGCGACGTCACCGCCTGGATCTGGCGCTCCGCCCGCAACGCGGTCATAGACCGTTGGCGCTCGCGGCGCCGGAGACGCGAGGCGGGGGAGACGTCGGCCCCGGAGTCCCTCGAGGAATTGATGGACGGGCGGCTCGATACGGCCGAAAGCGCCTACGAGGAAAGGGAACTTCTCGACGCCCTCGCCCGCGCGATCGGCGGTCTCCCGGCGGAACAGCGCGACGTCATCGTCGCCCAGTCGCTCAAGGGGGAAACCTTCCAGTCCATCTCGGAGCGGACAGGGATTTCGGCGGACACGCTCGCGGCCCGGAAGCGCTACGGGCTGGAGCGGATCCGGCGAGCCCTCTCCGACGAGGGGTGGTGAGCTTCGATCATTCAGGAGGTTCATATGGGACATTTTCGTTATGAGGACGACGGTCGCTGCCCGCCCCGCTTTCCGCCCCTCGCGATCGCGGGGATGGTGCTCGCGGGCATAGTATTCGGCGTGATTTTCGCCTTCCTTTTCGGTTGGGCGGTAATGCTGCTCTGGAACTGGCTCATGCCCGCGATATTCGGCCTGCCGACCATTACGTACTGGCAGGGGTGGGGTCTTCTCCTCCTCTCGCACATCCTCATCAAGGGCGGCTGGCACGGCGGCCGCGGGGGTCACCGGCACGGCAAGCGCCACGGAAGGGGCGGCAAGTGGGAATGGGACCGCGAAGGCGGCTGGCACCGCGTGAAGGAAGAAATCGCCCGCGAGGTGGACGACGCCGTCAAGGAAGCGAAGGGAGAAAGGCCCGAGGGAAACTGATCCCGAGGGGATAAAAAAAGAAGCCGGGAGCTTTCCCGGCTTCATTTTTTTTCGCGCGTTCGCGTTCGCGTTCGCGTCCGCGCGAACCCGCTTACTTTTTCATCGGCCCGATGGGGAGCACGGTCTTCCCGTACACCTCGTTCAGTACCTGGGCGATGGAACCGTAGAAGGCGGAAAGCCCGCAGAAGATCCCGATCCAGCCGGCGGTCACGCCGACCGCGTGGCTCGCGGCCCCGGCGCCGGCGGCCCCGAGGAAGTCACGCAGCGCGAGGCCGAAGAAGAGCAGGGTAAGGCTGCCGAAGACGGTCTGAAGGAGGCGGTTGATCCTCAGGGTGCCCACGAACATGCCCAGGGTGAAAAGCCCCCAGATGCCGAGGAAGAAGCCCATGTCCAGCTCGCCCGAGGGGTTCGCGACCCCGCCGAGTTTCGGCAGGGTCCAGACCGCGACCAGGGCCATCCAGAAAAAGCCGTAGGCCGTGAAGGCGGTCGCGCCGAAGGTATTGTTCTTCTTCCATTCCTGGACGCCGGCGATTACCTGGGCGAGGCCGCCCACGAAAATCCCCATTCCCATGATGGCGCTGTTCAGGGGATACGCGCCGATATTGTGCAGGTTCAGGAGCACGGTGGTCATGCCGAAGCCAAGAAGCCCGAGGGGGGCGGGGTTCGCCGTAAGGTCGGCGATTTTCACCGAGCCCTCGTTCGAAGGGTTGCTCATTTGTTTCCTCGTATAAGACGTTTCCGAAAGGCCTCGGGCGGCGCGCAGGTCCGCCCGTTTTGCTCGCACTCCCGGGTCAGGGGATTATGCCCGGAAAGTGCGCGGAAGGCAACGGGGCTGGCGCGTAGCCTCGCGCGCGGGCGACCGGCCGGGGGGCTGACCGCCCGCCCGTACCGGCTGCCTTTCGGCTGGGTCGGCCGCGCGCGGGGAACCAACTTCCCGCCGGGGGTTAAGAGCCCAACCCTACCACTGCAATACCGTGCCGATCTCCCGTTCCCCGGCGGTCCTGTCGAAGACCACGACGGCCCCGAAGCCCGTGCAGCCGTCGGCGAGGAAGGTATCCGTCGGGCTCGCGAACTCCCGGTGGGCCACGACGACCGTCCATTCGCGCCCGCCCAGAGCGAGGGCGAGCGCCTCGACCTGGTCCGGCGGGAAGGGCACGTTCTTGAAGTTCGACCGGGTGGGGACCATCTTCGCCGTCGCCCGCTCCCCGAGGGAGATCACCGTGAAAAGGCTCGCGAAGCCCGAGGCGCCGAAGGACGAACAGAGGGTCTCGTTGTCCTCGGCGAGGTTGTAATGCCGCGAAAGCCGCGATTTCTCGATACGCGAGTCGAGGCCGCCGAAGGCCGTCAGGGGCTCGACGAAGGCGCGGTTGCGCGGGCTCTCGTAGCTCGCCGCGATGCCTTCGAGGGCGAGAGTCCCCTTGTTGTCGAAGTGGAGCCGGCTTTCGTACACGTGGCCGCCCGTGCCGTGGAAGGCGTCGACGACTACGTAGAGGGAGGGTGAAAGCGCCACGATTCTCCGGTTCACGAACACGCCGCCTTTGGGCGAGCTGACGTAACCGAGATGCCCGCCTTCCAGGAGGGCATAGCCGTTCTTCTGCCGGGCGAAGCGGTTGAGCGCCCGGTTGAGCCCCGCGCATTCCCAGCTATCCTTGCATTGGTAGAAATTCTCGCCGTCCACCAGGCAGGTGTTGTGGGCGGTCGAGTCCTTGAACTCGTACCGGTCCCTGCCCGCCACGTAGGTAAGGCGGCCCGCGTCCACGAGAATGTCCTCGCCGTTCGCGAAAAGGTCGAAATGGAGCTGGTCCGAGTGGCCGTGCCCGGCGCCGAGGGTTCCCGCATGGAAGTGGAGGAAGGTCGCGTCGGGTTTCCAGGAACTGCGGAGCGCGTAGTTTCCCGAGTCGGGAAGCGACACGAGCAGCGCCTCCGGCTCCTTGGGTTCGATGAGGGCGTATTCCTTCGCGGCACCGATGCCGAGGTCCCACACGCAGTCGAAGTCGAGCTCGGCGTAGCCCGCGGCCTTGAGCTCGCCGTCGCGCCAGAGGTAGGCTCCCTTGGAAAGGATGTCCCGGGCGTCGATGTCGTCGCTGTCGCCCATGCAAAGCTCGTTGCCGTCGGGCTTTACCCAGGCGAGGTTCGCCCGGCAAAGCGCGTGGGTCTTGCGCTCGATTATTTCCGGGAGCTTGATGCCGTTCCGCCGGGCCAGGATTACCACGTCCAGGAAGTCGTGGGTCACCTCGTTGTGGTACATGGGGCTCTGCTCCCAGTGGGAACCGTCGTCGTATACCTGCATCTCGATCTCGAGGGCGAGGCGCCGGAGAGCCTCTTCCCGCCAGCGGGCGGTTTGCGCGGTTTGGGGGAGACAGACCGACGCGACGAAAAGCCCGTGGTTCGCGAGCACGCCCCAGTTGCTCATCAGGTTGTAGCTGTTCCACACCCCCATGATGAACTCCGCGTGCTCCGTGACGCTCTTCCGGAAAACATCCCGGGTCGCCTCGGTGACCGAGGGGCTGCCGTCGAAGTAGGCCATGGCCTTGCACCAGTATTCCATGCGCAGGCCCGCCTCGATCGAGCGCCAGGCCTTCTCGCAACGCGGGTCGTCCCGGCGGACGTTTTCGACCCAGTCGGTCAGCTGTTCCGCGAAAGCCCGCCCGTACTTTTCGTCCCCCGTGAGGGCGTAGGCCTGGCCCAGGCAAATCCAGAACCGCATGCGGTTCAGGGCGAAGATCCACTCGGGATCGTCCTTGGGCATATGGAGCCAGTCTATCTTCCCGTCAAAACGCACCGGTTCGTGGGTCCGCTCCATGTCCCACCGCAGGGTGAACATGAAGCTCTTTTCGCATACGTCGTCGGCGACGGCGATTGCCTCCCTCGAGGCCGCGTCGCACCGCTCGCGGGCATACGCCGCGATGGCGTCCCGATCGTCAATGAAAAAACGCATGATTCCTCCGGGTCACCAGTAGGGCGCCCATTTCTTCGTGAGCCGCGTGAGGGCTTCCATGTAAAAGTAGTCGCCCCAGGCGAGGCTTTCGTCCACGCCCTCTTCCGTGCAGGTGTTGTAGGGCGATTTTTTGCTGTAAGTCCCGTGGAGAAGCAGCCCTTTCCCCGGCGCCGGCTCTCCCGCGACGTAACCGCGCGCGAGGGAGGCGACCATTCGCCGGGCGATAAGCCGGCAGTCCGCGCCGAGGTCGGCGGCATCGCGCGCTGTCCCGCCCGAAAGGGAACCGGCGCCCTTCGCGTCGAGGGCCTCCGCCATCTCCAGGAGGCCGCACGCCACGATCGCGGCGCTCGAGGAATCCCGGGGCTCGCTGGACGCCGAGGGCTCGTACGAACCCTTCCCGTCCACCGCGTCGGCGGTAAACACCAGGTCCCAGTACGGAACGAGGTCGGCGGGAAGCCTCGAGAGGTAATAGGAAGCGACGCCCTTGAAGAGGTCCAGCACCGAATCCTTTCCGGTCCGGCGGTAGGTCAGGGCGAGGCCGTACACCGCCCAGGCCTGGCCCCGAGCCCAGGAGGAGTCCGCGCGGAAACCCTGGCAGGTTTCGCCCCGAACGCCCTCGCCGTTTTCCGGATCCATGAAAAAGGTATGGAAGGTCGAGAAGTCGCTCCGGAAGGAATGGGCGAGGCAGGTAGCGGCGTGCAGGTCCGCCTTTTCGGCGAACCCTTGGTCTCCGGTTTCCGCGGAAGCCCAGTAAAGCAGCGGCAGGTTCATGAGGCAATCGATGATGAAGCGGTAATTCGCCCGCTCGCCCATGGGCCCCCAGGCCTGGAAAAATCCGCCGGCTTCCTGGAACCGCGTCAAAAGCTGGCGGGCCGCCAGGATCGCCGCCTCGCGCGCCCGCTTGTCGCCGGAGAGCTTCCACGGCGCCACGCAGCAGGGCGTATAAAGGAATCCCATGTCGTGATGGTCCACCGAGACCTTCCGCGTAATCCGGTCGTAAAAGCTTTCGACGTAGGCTTCCCCCGCCGTCCGGAAGGCGACGTCGCCGGTTCGCTCCCAGGCGAGCCAGATTTCCCCGGGCCAAAAGCCCGTGGTCCACTGGTCGTTCCCGCAGGGCGGGTAGATCCCGCCGACCGAGGAATGGTTTTGGCAGCGCCCGGCGTACCGGCCGAGGTTCAGCGCGACCTGGGCCGTCGCGCGGTCGAGGGCCGCGTTCGCCTCGGCGTCGGTTATCGGCGCGATCGACGCGCCCGCCCCGCCCGACGCGGGCGGGAAATCGGATCCCTTCGTCATTTCGGAATCCCCTTAGCCCTTGAGGCCCGCGCTCGCGATTCCCTCGACGAAGAAGCGCTGGAGGGAAAGGAACACGACGATGACCGGGACGAGCACCACGGTGGAGGCCGCCATGATCAGCCCGTATTCCGAGGAGTACTGGGTAATGAACATGCGGATGCCGATCTGGATGGTCTTCAGGCTCATCTTCGTGAGGTAGATCATCGGCCCGAGGAAGTCGTTCCAGGTATTCACGAAGGTGAAGATCGTCAGGGTGGAAAGGGCTGGCTTCGAGAGGGGCAGCATGACGTGCCACCAGATCCCGTACTCGCTCATTCCGTCGATCCGGGCGGCCTCGCAAAGGTCGTCGGGAATGCTTTGGTAAAACTGCCGGAGAAGGAACACCCCGAAAGCCGAGAAGGCCTGTAGGCAGATGATCCCGAGGTGGGAATTCGTCAGGTGGAAGCCGCGCATCATGATGAATTGCGGGACCATGTACACCTGCCAGGGCATCGCGATGGTCGCGATATAGCCGAGGAAGAGGGCGTTCCGGAAGGGGAACCGGAGCTTGGCGAAGGCGTAGGCCGCGAGGCTCGAGGTCAAAAGCTGCAGCACCGTGACGAAGAAGGTGAGCTTCGCGGTGTTCATGATGAAGAGCCCCAGGGGGATCTTCGACCAAATGTCCTGGTAGTTCAGCCACCGGGGAACTTCCGGAATCCACTGGATGGGAAAGCTGAACACGTCCTTGTCGAGCTTGAGGGAGGCCGAGAGCATCCACGCGAAGGGGATCAGCATGAAGGCGCTCATGGCGAGGAGTCCCGCGTAGAGCGCGGCCCGGGAGAACGTCATATCGCGGATTTGCGGGGTTTTCATGAGTATTTCCTTTCCCCGCGAAACTGGACGACCGTGACGAGGAGCACGAGGGCGAAGAGCACGAGGGCGATGGCGCTCGCGTAGCCGAGGTTCCAGGAGAGGAACGCGGTGTTGTAAATATGGTAGACCAGCACCAGCGTGGAGGTTCCCGGGCCGCCCTGGGTGATCATGTAGATCTGGTCGTACACCTTGAAGCACTGGATCGTCAGCATGATGAGGACGAAGAAGGTCGTCGGGGCGAGCTGGGGCAGGGTGATGAAGCGGAACTTGTGCCACTTGTTCGCGCCGTCCAGGTCTCCCGCCTCGTAGAGCTCGGGGTTGATCCCCTGAAGACCGGCGAGATAGATGATCATGTAATAGCCCATGTTCTTCCACACGGTGAAAAGGATTACCGTGAGCATGGCCCAGTCCTTGCTCGCGGCCCAGCCGGGAAGTTGCTTCACGCCGAGGGAGGCGAGCAGCATGTTCACCGGCCCCTTGGCGGGGTTGAAAATCATGTTCCACACCACGGCGACCGCCACGAGGGAAGCCACGTAGGGGAAAAAGCTGACGGACCGGAAGAAATTCCTGCCCGCTATTTTCTGATTTAAAAGGATCGCGAGACCCAGGGAGAACGCGATGGTCAGGGGCACGGTGCCCCCGGTATAAACGATCGTGTTCCAGAGCGAGGTCTTGAACTGGTCGTCGTCGAGAAGCCGCGCGAAGTTGGAGAGCCCCGCGAAGGTGATGGGGTTCGAGCCGTCCCAGTTAAGGAACGCGAGAATGAAGGCGAAAATGATGGGCCCGAGGGTAAATACGGCAAAGCCGACGAAGTTCGGGGCGATGAAACTGTATGCCACGAGGTTTTTTTTCAGGGCGCGCCCCCGTGCTACCTTCGAGGCGGAAATCGAATCGGTCATGCTGTCCTTCCGGAAAAAAACCGCCCCGCGGCCTTAAGGGGGCGTCGCGGGGCGGTCGTAAGAATTTGGTTACTTGCCGAGGATCTTGGAGACGTCCTTGCCCATCTTGGCAAGTCCTTCGTCCAGTCCGATGTTGTAGGTCATGATATTGTCGTGGTTCTGGTTCAGCACCACCTCGATCTCGCCGGCCTTCGGGTTCAGGGGCATCTCGAGGTAGGTCTTGTACACGTTCAGGGCAGCCTTGGAGTTGGCGTCCGCGGGGAAGCCGTCCTTGCCGGCGATGATGGCCGTGATCTTGTCGTTGTGGATCGCGGGGATCGTGCCGGTGGTCGCGACGATCGCGGCGCCGTCCTCGCCGGAGACGAACTTCACGAAGTCGAGGGCCGCGGCCTGCTTCTTGGAGGCGGAGCTCACGCCGATGGAGGTGATCGTGCCGAGGGTGGTCCCGGCCTTCACGCCAGCGGGATGCGGGTACTTCACGAGGCCCCAGTTAACGCTCTTGGACTCGCCGGACTTCACCTTGGCGATCTGGGTCGCGATGAACCAGGAGCCCATGTTCATCATGGCGACGGAGTTGTTGTAGAACACGCCGGAGTAGTGGGTGCTGGAGGTCTTGAGGGTGGCGTAGTCCTGGCAAATACCGTCCTTCTGCTCGTTCAGGATGATCTGATAGTAGGGCTTCAGGAAGGAATAGTCGGTGTCGATGATCGTATGCTTGCCGTCGAGGATGCCGAAGAGCTGGACCGCGCTGCGCCAGGTGTGGAAGTGGGAACCGTACACCTTGTCGGCGCCGGTGCCGCTGGTCATCTTGCGGGCAAGGGCGTCGTACTGCTCGAAGGTCATGTCGTTGGTCGGGTACGCGACGCCGGCCTTGTCGAAGAGGGCCTTGTTATAGTAGATGAGCCAGAAGTCGCTGCGGAAGGGGAGCCCGTAGTACTTGCCGTCAACGGAAATCTGCTCGACCGTGCCGCCGAACTGGCCGATATCGATCTTCGCCTTGGCGGCGTAATCGTTGAGGGCGACGAGCTGGCCGGCCTTCACGAGATTGTTGTAGCCGGGAATGTCCTTGATGGTCACCACGTCGATCGAGTCGTCGCCGCCGGTGAGCTGGGTGCTCAGGACGGTCATGTAATCGTTCGAGCCCAGGTCGAGCATCTCGATCTTGACGTTCGGGTGCGCCGCCTCGTACGCCTCTATCAGGGGCTTGTAGTAGGTGGTGGAATTAATGTCCCAGAGCGCCCATTTGAGGGTCGTGACGCCGGGCTCGCTCTTGGTTTCCTTGCCGCCCCCGGCAAAGGTCATGGAAAGGGCAATGGTCAGCATCGCTGCGATCGCGAGGCCTTTTGAAAGTTTACGCATTTTTTCCTCCTTACGCGTAGTTCCTGCGGTAACAGTGTACGGCCGGTTCTTTCGGGCGCGACATGAAGGATTTTCGCCGATACATTCACTTTTCAACGCCCGTTCGTCCCCCATCGCCGGGAATCGCGCGAAACATGCAATATTTTCGGCCGAACCTGCACTATTTACTCAAGCCTTCCCCGGGCTCCAGAAAAAGTTTGACAAGACGTCGCTACTTGACGGAAAATCCTCAAACCGGATGAATGAAAGCATGATCGACCGATCGGGGACGGGAGCGCGCCGTACCATCAAGACGAAAATTACCCTCATCACCGTCCTCTTTTCGCTCGTCATCGCGATCGTCCTAGGGACCCTCAGCTACGCCTTCTTCGGCTCATACGCGCGGCGCAGCGTTTTGCAGTCGGCGGAATTCAACCTCCGCAGCCTTTCGGGCGTAATAGGGAAGGAACTTTCCGACTTCGACCTCATAACCCGCTGGGCGGGAACGAACGCCCAGATATTGCAATGGCTCGCCGAGGGCGCCGGGAACACCAGGCTCGCCCTCGATACCTTCGAGCGCCTCCGGGACCATTTCACGAGCGGCGGTTCGCGGGAATACGTCGTCCGGATCATCGTGGCCAACCGCGCGCTCAACCGCTTCCTCCAGACGGGCAACACCTCCGACGACGCCTCGCCGGTAAATCGCTACAATCTCGGGCTCACCGGCCTCGCGGGGCTCGAGACCCCGAGGGTCTACGAGCGCTGGGAAGCCGACCCCTACGCCGGGCCCTCAGACCCCGGGGTCCTCACGGTGGCCCGCCCGGTGCGCGCCCCCGGCGGGGGAAGCCTCGCGGGCTACGTATACCTCTCGGTTTCCGCGAAGGTTCTCCTCGACCGCCTTCGGGACTATCCCCTGAGGGAGGGAAGCGAGCTTTACCTCACCGCGGGAGAGGCCACCTACCGGGCGGAAGGCGACCGGCTCGTC
>QKCE01000352.1 GCA_003245785.1 Spirochaetales bacterium
GGAAACGAGCCTCGTCATGTCGTGGCTCTCGCTCATGATGATCAGGGTCGCGAGGGCGGAAGGCCCGGCGATGAGGGGAATGGCTATGGGGACGATGAAAGGCTCGTCCCTGACCTGGACCGTGGGATTGTCGCCGTCGGGAAATACCATGCGCAGGCCGATGACGAAGAGCACCGTGCCCCCCGCGACGCGGATCGCGCCGGTTTCCAGCCCGAATACCCCGAGGATTGCGGGGCCGAAGAAGAGGAATATGACCATGATGACGAGGGCGATAATCATCTCCCGGAGAATGACGCGGAAATGGCGCCGCGTGTGGGTGTCCTTGAGTACCGAAAGCAGCACCGGGATATTGCCGAAGGGGTCGAGCACGAAAAGGAGGAGAAGCGAGGCCGACCAGATCCGAAGTAAGGTTTCCATGGCCCGTATTGTAGCCGCCCGGGCGACCCTGGGCAAGGGGAACTTGACACCCCGCGTTCCTGCGGTATTCTTAAGGTACCCGGTTTCGGGAACGGCGGTAACCTGACGAGATGACCTTTTTCGATACCCAACCCAGCGCGGGCATGCCCGGCATGCCTCCCTTGTTCCTCGCGGACCCGCAAACGGGCCGCATTGAAGACTGCAACGGCGCGGCGGCGAATTTGCTCAACGTAAGCCCCGATACAATTATCGGTTCTACCTTTGCCGCCCTCGGCTTCTCGCCGAACCCCTTCCCCGTGGTTTTAGGGGACGAAACCGAAGCGGGCGTGCGCTGCGGACTCGATAATCGGGGCGGAAAGGAGTCGGAATGCGAACTCCTCTTCGCCCCCGTGGAGATAGACGGCGCGCGGTACGCCCACGTGACGGTTCGCGTCCGCGACGGGAAGGGGGTGGTTTCCCGGGATAAGGCGCCTCTTTTCTCGAAACTTTTCGCCGAGAACGAGCTCTACTCGTCCGGTCCGTTGTGCGTATTGATCTGGGACAACGAAAGCGGATGGCCTGTCCGTTACGCGTCCGAAAATTGCGCCGAAATCCTCGGCTACGCCCCCGAGGACCTGGCCGCCCCGGGAATGACCTGGGTATCCCTTATCCATCCGGAGGACCGGGACGCGGCGATCCGGGGAATCGAGGGTCGGATCGCCTCCCGGGACGAAACCCTTACCCAATCCTATCGCCTCATGCACCGGAACGGTGAGTATCGCTGGTTTTCCGTGTTTACCCGGCTGATTCGCGGGTTGGACGGCACGGTTCGGAAATTGCACGGTTCAATGTTCGAAAATTCACGCCTCTTCGAGTCCGGGAAGAACCTTCAGGACGAGCGTGAACGACTCGGGGCGATCATTCGGGGAACCGATCTCGGCGTGTGGGAATGGAACGTCCAAACCGGGACCCTCGCGGTCAATGACGGATGGGCGGAGATGCTCGGCCATTCCCTCGCTGAACTCGAGCCGCTTTCCATCCGGGCCTGGCTTGAGCGGATTCATCCCGAGGACCTGTTACATTACGACCGCCTCATGGACCTGCATTTTCGGGAAAAAATCCCTTATTTCGAGTGCGAGATCCGCGTTCGCCACCGAAACGGGGATTGGATTTGGGTCGTGTCCCGGGGCAAGGTTTCTACCCGAACGGCCGAGGGAAAACCCCTGGTGATGTTCGGCATTCACGAAAACATCACCTTCCGGAAACGGACCGAGGCGAGCCTGCAGGCGCGGGAATCGGTGTATTACTCCATTTACGAGAATGCTCCCATCGGCATTTGCTCCTTCGACGCGACTGGTCGGATCCTGGATTGCAACGATCAGCTTGTTTCCATAATTGGCCTCGAGCGCAAGGAAATTCTGGGATTGAATCTTACCGGCATTCCCGTAAGGGGCTTGGTGAAAGCCGTACGGAAGTGCCTCGCGGGGGAGAAGGTCCGGTATGACGGGGCTTACCGCTCCAAGTACCTCCACGGGGCCTTCAACCCTCTTTATGGTGCTGAAGAGACGGTCACCGGCGGAATTCTCATCCTGGAGGACGAAACCGAACGTCGACGAGCCGAAGAAGAGAGAAATCTCCTTTTCGATATCGTTCAGGGAAGCCTTAACGAGGTGTATTTCTTCGACGCCCATACCCTGCGGCTTACCTTCGCCAACCGGGGCGCGGTCAAAAGCGGCGGCTACGGGATGGATCGCCTCCTCGCCATGACGCCCCTCGACCTCCAAACCGGCATGTCCGCCGAAACCTTCGGAAATTTATTGGATCCGCTGCGTTCAGGCGCGAAAAGCCAGGTTTCGTTCGAGAGCGCTCACCGGAGGGCCGACGGGAGTGTATACCCCGTGGAGGCCTTCATTCAACGGTACCGTTCCGGAAAGCAGACCGTCTTCGTGGCCTTCGTCTTCGATATATCGGACAGGAAGGAGTCGGAGCTGAACCTGGCGGCGAACCAGCGGGCCATCGCGGAAAACGAGGCCCGGCTTCGCCAAATCATCGAGGGCACCAAGCTGGTCGTGTGGGACTGGGACCTGCGCACGGGAAGGATGCGACACAGCCCGCAGTGGTATTCGATGCTCGCCCTGAAAGGCGGGGCGGAGCGGTCTGACGGCGAGTTCATTCTCGATTACGTGCACCCCGAAGACCTCGCCGCCGTCCGTTCCCGGCTGGACCTCGCCCTCGGCGCGGCTGGAACGGATTACGTCTCGGAACACCGACTCGTGCGCTCGGACGGCCAGACCCTCTGGATCCTGGACAACGGCGTGGTGACCGAGTGGGACGAACGGGGCGACGCGCTGACCATGCGCGGATTCATGCTCGATATAACGGCGAACAAGCGGTTCGAGCTCGAGCTCCGGGAAGCCAACGAACGCCTTCAATTTGCCATCCGCGAGGCAAAAAGCCTGGCCGTGGAAGCCGAGAAGGCGAATCTCGCTAAGGGCGAATTCCTGGCGAACATGAGCCACGAGATCAGGACTCCCCTGAACGGAGTCATCGGCATGACCGGCCTCCTTCTCGGGTCGGAGCTCGACCAGGAACAGCGGTATTTCGCCGAAACGATCAACTCGAGCGGCCAGGCCCTTTTGACGATCATCAACGACATTCTCGACTTTTCCAAGATCGAGGCGGGCAAACTGGAACTCGAGAGCCTCGATTTCTCCCCGCGAGGGCTTATCGGCGACCTTGCCTCGACCCTCTGCCTCGGGGCCTTCCAGAAGGGCATCGATTTCATGTGGTCCGTGGAAAGCGACGTGCCCCACGCGCTCTCCGGCGACCCGGTACGGATACGGCAGGTGCTCACGAACCTCGTGGGAAACGCGGTCAAGTTTACCGGACGCGGCGAAATACGCCTGCGGGCTGAAATCGCGCGCGATTCGGGGAAAACGATGCTCCTCCGGTTTTCCGTCGAGGATACCGGCATAGGGATACCTCCCGACGCCAAGGATACGCTCTTTACCAAATTTACCCAGGTCGATTCATCGGTCTCCAGGCGTTACGGCGGAACCGGCCTCGGTCTCGCCATCTCCGCTCAGCTGGCCAGATCCATGGGCGGCGATATCGGCGTCGAAAGCGAACCGGGGAAGGGGTCGCTCTTCTGGTTTACGGCCCTTCTCAGCCCGGCGGAAAGCCAGGGCACGCCGGACGCTCCCGGTCCCGCCGCGCGGGGCAAAAGGGCGTGCGTCATCGCACTGAATCCCCGCTCGGGCTCCATCCTGCGGGACCTGCTTGAAGGGTGGGGCCTCGCCGCGGACCTTGCCGTTTCGATCGACGCGGCGGCCGGCCTCATCGACCGGGCGAGGGACACGGGAGCGCCCTACGATTTCCTGATGATCGACGGGTCCCCCTGGAGGGAGGAATGTCCCGCCAGGCATCTGGATGAACTCGACCCCCTCGGGGCCGGTATCCCGCCGGTTATCCTCGTAACCTCGCGGCGCGGGAGCGATTCCGTCGAGGCGGGCTCGCCGATCGCGGCGACGGTGGCGAAACCGCCCAGGCTCAGGGACCTCGCGGAGTCCGTCGATCTCGTCCTTTCGGGCAAAAAAAACGGCGTGCCCGAGGGGTCCGCCAAAATCCCCGGGGTTTCCCCGGAACTATCCGGGACGAGAATACTCGTGGCGGAGGACAATTTCACGAACCAGAAAGTCGCCTTGGGCATTCTCGGGCGGCTGGGCTACGAGGCCGATATCGCGGAAAACGGGCTCGAGGCCGTTGCCGCGCTCTCCCGATCAGAATACGACATCGTGTTCCTGGACGTGCAGATGCCGGAAATGGACGGTTTCGAGGCGGTCAAGGCGATCCGTGACCCCGCCTCGGCGGCACTCGACCACCGCGTGCCCGTGATCGCCATGACCGCCCACGCCCTGATCGGGGACCGGGAACGGTGCCTCGCGGCGGGTATGGACGATTACCTCGCGAAACCCCTCGTCCCCTCGGAACTGGCGGACATGATCGCGAAATGGGCGCCCCGGGCCGGCGGCGCCAAAGGGACCGGGAAGACCTTCGCGATCAGGAAGGGCATTCCCGCCTTCGACCGGGCGGACATGTGGGCGCGCCTTCTCGAGGACGGGGACCTGGTGCGGACCGTGGTCGAGGTCTTTCTCATGGATATACCCGAGCAGATGGGAATCCTTTCGGAACGTCTCGGGAAAGGGGATTGGAAGGCCGCCGAGCGGCAAGCCCACACGATAAAGGGTTCCTGCGCCAACGTGGCGGGCTTGAGGATGCGGGAAGTCGCCCAGGAACTCGAGACCCGGATCCGCGAGGGAAGGACCGACGGGGTGGGCGAGATATTCGACTTGCTGCAGAAGGAATTCGGCTCCCTTCGGCGGGCCCTGGAAAACGAAACGGGAGACTGATATAAAGCCCCCGGGCGGTTTATCCGCCCGGGGGCTTTGCTTTTCTTTCGCGCGCGGGACGCGCCCGGACTTTCGGGCCTTACGCGAAGATTTTCACGATATCCAAGGGTTCCAGCACCTGGTTCACGCCCCGCTCCACGCAGGAGGCGAAGGCCGCGGCGGTATCGAGGGAGGTGAGGCAGGCGCAGTTGTGCTCCACAGCGCTCCGCCGGATGCGAAAGCCGTTCCGGTTCCGGTCGCGGCCCCGGGTCGGGGTGTTGATCACCAGGGTGAGCTCGCCCTTCTGGAGCGCGTCGATGATGTTCGGCGACGGGTCCGAGGGGCGGCCGATTACCGCGGCTTCCACTCCGTGGCCGTTCAGGTACTTGGCAGTGCCCTCGGTAGCCGCGATGCGGAAGCCCGCCGCGGCGTAGCGCTTCACGATCGGGAGCCCTTCGGCGTAGTCCCGCTCGCGGAGGGAGACCGCCACGGTGCCCTTGCCGTCCTTGCCGAGCCGTATCTTCACCCCGGAACCGCGGAATCCCTTGTAAAGCGCGTCTTCCCATTTTTTCGCGATGCCGAGGGCTTCCCCGGTTGATTTCATCTCGGGCCCTAAGGCGGTTTCCACGCCGTAGAGCTTCTCGAAGGAGAAGACCGGCATCTTCACCGCGAAGTAGGGGGACTCCCGGAAGAGCCCGGTGCCGAACCCTAAGTTCGCGAGCTTTTCGCCGAACATGCACCGCGTGGCGATGTCCACGATGGGCACGCCGGTCACCTTGCTAATGTAGGGCACGGTGCGGCTCGAGCGGGGGTTAACCTCGATCACGAAAATGTCCTCGCCCTTGGCGATAAACTGGATATTGATGAGCCCGATTACCTTCAGTTCCTTGGCGAGGCGCTCGGAGTAGTCCGCGATCTTCGCCTTCTGCGAGACCGTGAGGTTCGGCGCGGGGTATACGGAGATCGAGTCGCCCGAGTGGATGCCCGTGCGTTCCACGTGCTCCATGATGCCCGGGATCAGGATGTCCGTGCCGTCGCAGACCGCGTCCACCTCGGCCTCGGTTCCCTCGATATACTTGTCCACCAGGATCGGGTTTTCCTGGGCGATCTGGTTAATGATCTCCATGAACTCCGCGATGTCCGAGTCGTTGTAGGCGATTTCCATGCCCTGCCCGCCGAGCACGTAGGAGGGGCGTACGAGCACGGGGTAGCCGAGGGCGTTCGCCGCGGCGAGGGCTTCCTCGGTGGTGAACACGGTCTTGCCCGCCGCGCGGGGAATCTTCGTCGTCTCGAGCACCTTGTCGAAAAGCTCGCGGTCTTCCGCCCGGTCCACGTCCTTGGCGCTCGTCCCGAGGATGGGCACGCCCATCGCCGATACGGCCTTGGTGAGCTTGATCGCCGTCTGGCCGCCGAACTGGACGACGGCGCCCACGGGTTTTTCGTTCTCGATGATGTGCTCGACGTCCTCCGGGGTGAGGGGCTCGAAGTAGAGCCGATCGGAGATGTCGAAGTCCGTCGAGACCGTCTCGGGGTTGTTGTTCACGATGATCGTCTCGTAGCCGAGCTCTTTCAGGGCCCAGACCGAGTGGACCGAGCAGTAGTCGAACTCTATGCCCTGGCCGATCCGGATGGGGCCCGAGCCGAGGACGAGCACCTTGCCCTTGTTCAGGCCCTGGTCGCCCCCCGAGCCGTGGCCGCCGTGGGTCACGTGGCGGCTGAACTCCTCGTCCACGGCCTCGTTGGTGGTCGAATAGGCGGAGTAGAAGTAGGGCGTCACCGCCTCGAACTCTCCCGCGCAGGTGTCGACCATGTTATAGCCGGGCACGATGCCCATTCGCCGCCTCAGGTAGCGGATTTCCTTCTCGTCCACGTTGAGGAGCCGCGCGATTTCCCGGTCGGGGAAGCCGCACTCCTTCGCCTCGAGGAGGGTGTCGTAGTCCTTGGCGCCGAAGGAGATCCTCTTTTCGATGTCGAGGATATGGACGAGCCGGTCGAGGAACCACTTATCGATCATGGTCATCTCGTGGATCTCGTCCATGGTCTTCCCCCGCCGCATGAGCTCGGAGATTTCCCAGAGGCGCTCGTCCGAAATCTTCTCGGTCACGCGCTTCATGAGGTCCTCGGTGGACATGGCGGCGAACTTCCGGTGCCAGAGGCCCCACACGTTCTGCTCGAGGGAGCGTATCGCCTTCATGAGGGCGCCCTCGAAGGACCAGCTGATCGCCATGACCTCGCCGGTGGCCTGCATCTGGGTGCCGAGCTTGCGCTTGGCGTTCACGAACTTGTCGAAGGGCCACCGGGGAATCTTCACGACGCAGTAGTCCAGGGCGGGCTCGAAGGCCGCGTAGGTCTTGCCGGTGACGGCGTTCTTGATCTCGTCCAGGGTGTAGCCCAGGGCGATCTTCGCCGCGACTTTGGCGATGGGGTAGCCCGTGGCCTTGGAGGCGAGGGCGGAAGAGCGGCTTACGCGGGGGTTTACCTCGATGACCGCGTAATCGCTGGAGGTGGGGTGGAGGGCGTACTGCACGTTGCATCCCCCCTCAACGCCCAGGGCGTTGATGATGTTGAGGGCGCTGGAGCGGAGCATTTGGTGGTCTTTGTCCGTGAGGGTTTGGCTCGGCGCCACGACGATGGAGTCTCCGGTGTGCACGCCCACGGGGTCGAAGTTTTCCATGTTACAGACGATGATGCAGTTGCCCCTCGCGTCGCGGATAACCTCGTACTCGATTTCCTTCCAGCCGGAGATGCACTTTTCGATGAGTACCTGGCCGACCCGGGAGAGCGAAAGGCCGTTCGGGGCGATCTCCTCGAGCTCCCCCTCGTCCTTCGCGATGCCGCCGCCGGTGCCGCCCAGGGTATAGGCGGGGCGCACGATGACCGGGAAGCCGCTTTCCCGGGCGAAGTCCCGGGCGTCCTCGTAGGTGCTAACGACCTTCGAGACGATGCAGGGCTCGCCGATGGACTCCATGGTGTCCTTAAAGGCCTGGCGGTCCTCGGCTTTCTTGATCGTCTCGGAATTGGTGCCCAGGAGGGTCACGCCCCGCTCGTCGAGCCAACCGGAATCGGCGAGCTCCATGGCGAGGTTGAGCCCGGTCTGGCCGCCCAGGGTCGGGAGGATCGAGTCGGGCTTTTCCATCTCGATGATCTTCTTGACGGTATCGACCGTGAGGGGCTCGATATAGACCCGGTCCGCGATGTCGCGGTCGGTCATGATGGTCGCGGGGTTCGAGTTCACGAGGACGACCTCGAGGCCTTCCTCTTTCAGGGTCCGGCAAGCCTGGGTGCCGGCGTAGTCGAATTCCGCGGCCTGGCCGATGATGATGGGGCCCGAACCGATGACGAGCACTTTATGGATGTTTGTTCTCAGGGGCATTGTTCAGAGCCCTCCTTTGGGGGCGGCGCCGGATTTGGCGGCATCGATCTGGGTCATGAAGTCGTCGAAGAGGTATGCGGTTTCCCGGGGGCCCGGGCTCGCCTCGGGGTGGAACTGCACCGAGGAAACCGGGCGGCCCTTGAAGCGCAAGCCCTCCACGGAGCCGTCGTTCACGTTCACGTGGCTTATCTCGGCCATGGCCGGGTCCACCGTGTCGGGCTTGACGCAGTACCCGTGGTTCTGGCTCGACATGTACACCTTCCGGGTCGCGAGGTCCATGACCGGGTGGTTCGCGCCGCGGTGGCCGAACTTTAGCCGGGTCGTGTCGAAGCCCGCGGCGAGGGCCATGAGCTGGTGGCCGAGGCAGATCGAGAAAATCGGGAGGCCGGAGTCCATCAGCTCCCGGATATGCCGGAGGATGGGCGCGCATTCCTTGGGGTCGCCGGGGCCGTTGGAGAGCATGATGCCGTCGGGAGCGGAGTCCAGGATCACGTAGGCCGGGGTGTCCCAGGGCCAGACCGTGACCGTGCAGTCCCGGGCCACGAGGGAGCGGACGATGTTGTCCTTCGCGCCGAAGTCGATGAGGCTTACCTTGCGCCTGCCCTTGCCGAAGGTTTCGGGGTGCTTGCGGCTCACGCGGATCACGCTGTGGCGAACCTGGTACTTGCGGATCTCCTCGAGGCGGAGGGAGATATCCGCGGGCAGCTGCCAGGTGATGAGGCCGTTCATGGTGCCCGCGTCCCGGAGGCGGCGGGTGAGGGCGCGCGTGTCTACGCCTGAGAGGACGGTGATGCCGTGGCGCGCGAGGAAGTCGGAGAAAGGCTCTTCGTTACGGAAATTGCTCGGGAAGCCGCTGAGCTCCCGGACGATGAGGGCCGAGATCCAGGGACGTTTCGATTCCATGTCCTCGGCGTTGGAGCCGTAATTCCCGATCATCGGGTAGGTGAGAACCACGCCCTGTCCCTCGAAGGAGGGATCCGTGACGGTTTCCTCGTAACCCATCATGCCCGTGGTGAACACCACTTCGCACAGGGTTTCCTTTTCCTCGCCATGGAATTTGCCTTCGAAGACCGTTCCGTCTTCAAGAATCAGATATCCTCTCATGTGTGCCTCTTTGCGCCGTTTTCTAAAAAATAAGCCATGGAAAACGGATTTTCAAGAAAATAGCATTTTGAATTGATGAAATCAAGGGATATTTTTGGAAATAAGGATTTACATTCATGAAAAACGTAGTCATAAAATCCTGTTTTTAGGAATATTCCGGTTAATTAATCTAAAAAAATGAATCGAAAAGGAGAGGTAATCCGAAAACTGGTATCCCGGTTTTAAATTCAACGGGCAAATTCGTCCGTATTTGAATGCTTGTTTCGAAGATATCGCCAAAAAGCGGGCGTAAAAAAAATTTGATCCCGTATTTTCTTTTTGGGCTTACAGTTATTATGAAAATCGGAGGTATGTCATGGCACCCACCGGACACATCGGAATCGCCCTCGCCGCGCGCAACCTGGAGTCCCGACTCCCGCTTTGGGCCTGGATCGTCCTTCCCTTTCTGACGGATATCGAATACGGCATTTTCGCGGCAGCGGGACTGGAAAGCCAAGCCTCCTGTCCCTGGTCGCACAGCCTCGCGGGATGCGTTGCCCTTGCCCTCATCGCGTACGGCGCGTTCTATCTTGCCCGTCGGGATCGAAGGATCGCCCTCGTTGCCGGCGCCCTGACCTTGAGCCACTGGCTCGAGGATTTCTTCGTCTGGTCCAATTTGTCCTTCGCCCCGGGGTTCGAACCGAATCTCGGGCTGGGTTTTTACGACCGCATCGGCTTTTCCATGGGGAACGCGGGGGCGAACCTGCCGACCCTTTTCGCGACCGCCTTCGAGTTCGCCCTTCTCGCCTCGGGTATCGCGGTCATGCGGTTGACGCGAAAACGCGAAAGTCAGGGGTGAGCGTCGGCGACCTCTCCGGGGACCTTTTACGGCCGGCCGTGGATTACCGGCCCATCCCCAAAAGCGCCAGGGTGAGCGCGATCGTCACCGGCGCGAGAATGCCCCCGGCCTTGAAGTATTCCATAAATCCGATCCGCACGCCCTTCCTTCTTGCTCCCTCCGCCATGATAAGGTTCGCCACGCTGCCGAGGAGGGTAAAATTTCCCGCGAGGGTGGTGACTCCCGCGAGCATGAGGGCCGTGCGGTTCGGGTCGGAGAGGCCCTCCAGGGCCGGAAGAAGGACCATTACGGCGGGCACGTTGGAGATCGCCTGGCTAAGGGCGGCGGCGAACCAGCCCAGGGCGGGGCCGTCGAGTCCTCCCGCGGCCAGGGACATCAGCGCCCGGTACGAAGCGGTCGAGGCCGCCGCCCCGGTAATGACGAAAAGACCCGCGAAGAGCACGAGCAGGGTCCAGTCGACCTCGGCGAAAATCTTGTCGGGACGTACCCTGCGGGTGAGCAACAGGATCGAGACGCCGACCAGCGCGCCGACCGCCACGGGCATACCGACGATCCAGCAAAGCGCCATCGTCGCGAAAGAGACGACGCATTTCACGAAAAGGGGCCTGTAAACGGGAAAAGTCCTTGGGGGCGTACTGGTCGACGTTTCAGAAAAGGTATTTCCGCCGGTTTCGCTGCCCAAACCCCCGGTAGCCCGATTGGAAGCGGCGGCGTCAGAGGAGTCCTTGTCCCGCCCCGGCGCGAAGTCCTTCCTATACAGTACGACGATCAATCCGTAGGCCAAAACGAGGGCGAGGACGGCCGGGAGCGCGAGGGCTCCGAGAAAGTCTCCGAAGCCCAGGTTTCGGGCCGTTGCGATCAGGATGTTTTGGGGGTTTCCGATGGGCGTCGCCATGCTGCCGACGTTCGCGGCGAGGGCGAGGGCGATGAGGTAGGGAACCGGATTCAGGGCGAGCGCCAGGGCGGTTTCCGCGACCAGGGGCGTCAGCATCACCACCGCCGTGTCGTTGATGAAAAGGGCCGAAAGGATCGCCGAAACGAGCATGACCGTCGCGAGGAACGCGGTAGGCTTGGCGCCCGCGCGCAGGGCGCCGCCCGCCCAGCGGAAAAAGCCCGAAAGCCGGAGGTTCGCGTTGAATACCATCATCGCGAAAAGGAGGGTAATCGTTTGCCCGTCGATGGAGGCAAGCGCCTCGCCTACGTCCAGGGCGCCCGAGAGTACCAGGGCTACGGCGCCTACCAGGGCGAGTCCGGCCCTGTTTATCCGTAAACGGGGAATTCTTCCGGCCGCCACGGCGACGAGGCTCGCGATTACCAATATATCCGTCAGCATGGGAATGAGCATATCGCTTCGCCCAGCCTTGGAGAAGTACCCCGGACGGGCTACCGCCGGCCCTTCGGGCCCGGGCCTCACCGCTACGGGTTCCCCGCCGCAGACGGCCCTGCACGGCTAAGACTCCCGGGTTTCCAATGCTCCCCTGAGATAGGTTTCGATCCCGCGCCGGTAGACGTCGCCGAAGTCGATCCTCAGGGCCGACAGACCCGGCTCGGCGAGAACCCTCTCCTGCATGGGGCTGTATCTCGCCATGGGGGCGAGGCCGGATACGAGGCCGAGATGGATTTCGAGAAAACGGAGCACGGCCCCGTCGTCCGGGAAGGGAAGGGCTGCCCTCATCGCGGGAATTCCCCTTTCCAACAGTACCAGAAAGCCCCGTTTCGTTTCCCTGAATACCCTTTCGCTCGCGTTTCGCTCCAGGGACAGGGCAAGACGGGGATGGAGCTCGAGAAGCCGTTCCTGGCGGAGAAGCGCCGCGGTCCAGGCTTCGACGAAAGCGGCGATGCTCATGGCGGGCCCGATGGACCCGAGAACGTCGTCGAGCCAGCGCCCGAGATCGTCCCGGAAAAGGCGCAGGAATACCTCTTCCCGGGTGGCGAAGTAGCGGTACAGGTTCGACTGCGATATGCCGGTCTCCCGGGCGACCCTTTGCATGGTCACGTCCTCGTAGGGAAATTCCGCGAAGAGCTTCTCCGCGGCTTCCAGAATCTGCCGTTCCCGCTCGGCCCGCTGTTCCGGCTTTCTCGCGCGGTGCCATCCCCCGTCAATCATGGCGCGATTAACTCATGAAACCGATGATCCTGTCAAACGCCCGGTCGCCGAGGACGATCCGCAGGAATACCCCCGGTTTCGCCATGAAACCCACGAGATAGCGGCTCTTGGGCTTTCGGGCCGCGACGCCCCGCAGGATCGTCTTCGCGATGACCCTCGCCGGGGTCAACCCGTTTCCGGTATACATTTTCGTCATATTATCCGCGGTTCTTCCCGCCCGGGCCGAATAGGCCCCGCCCGCCGAGGTTTTGCGCAGGTTGTCCGCGGCGATGGTTCCCCAGTCGGTCTTGATCCCGCCGGGCTCCACCAGGATGACGTCGATGCCGAAGGGCTTCGTTTCCAGGCGCAGGCAGTCGCTCAAGGCTTCCACGGCGTATTTCGTGGCGTGGTACCAGCCGCCGAAGGGGGTATACATCCGGCCGCCCATCGAGGAGATGTTGACGATCCTGCCGCTTCCCCGCGCCCTCATGGAGGGGAGGACGAGCTGGGTAAGCCGGGCGAGACCGAATACGTTCACGTCGAACTGACGCTTTCCCTCTTCGAGGGGAACGTCTTCGATCGCCCCGTAGGAGCCGTAGCCCGCGTTATTCACGAGTATATCGATGCCGCCGGCTTCGGTCTTGATCTTCCCGATCGCGTCGGCCATCGACGCGTCGTCCGTTACGTCGAGCGCGATGACCCGCGCGCCGGCATCTTTCAGGCCGGCCATCCTGTCGGTTCGTCGGGCCGCGGCGTAGACCGTGGCGCCTTCCGCGAGAAAGGCCCGTGCGGTTTCCTCTCCGATACCCGACGACGCGCCGGTGATGAGCGCGGTTTTGCCCGTCAATTTTCCCATTTTATTTCTCCTTGTAAAAGAAAAAGTTTCTCTTAATAGATTGAATATAAGAGAAACAGTTTCACTAGTCAATCTTGTTCGGCTAAAGAAATCGTATTTATTAATAAGGACGCATGTCGTAAATGCGGAAAAACGTAATATCTGCGCGGTATTCATCATATTTCAGCGTTTTACCACTAGGCACGAATTAGGGGATAGTCTATAGTGTCACCACAGTCGAGTTACCGCGAACCCGAATGAGGCTTTCGCGGTGAGGAGCGGCCTTTGCGCGGCCGCGTTGTACCGTAAGAACGGCAAAACCGAAGACATGAACTGAATATGACTGAAACTGGTCCCTTCCGCGGGCGGATCGCCCAAGCCGGAAAACCGTTTCCCCGTGATACCCTGTCGTCGAGTCGCCGCTGTCATTCCCTGAACGAACAGTAAGGATTATCAATGGACCCCATTTCTCAGGACCAGGTTTCGAACGAAACCCTTTCCGCGGAAGACATTTCGCCGGATACCGTCTCCATGGACACCGCCGTCGCGGAAACCATTTCGGAAGAAACCGTTTTGCAGGAAACCGTTTCGCAGGACGCGAAAGAGCTCTCTTTCGCCGATCTCGGCCTCGACGAGGTCACCCTCAAGGCCATCGAAGCGAAGGGCTTCGTGGAACCGACGCCGATCCAGGTGCTCGCCATTCCCCGTCTCCTCGACGGCGACGCGAACGTCATCGCCAAGGCCAGGACCGGTACCGGC
>QKCE01000121.1 GCA_003245785.1 Spirochaetales bacterium
CTAGAGGCTAAGGCGTCTGGTTTGGGACCAGAAGATCGTAGGTTCGAATCCTATCATCCCGATCCGGGGATCGTAGCTCATCCGGATAGAGCAACTGCCTTCTAAGCAGTAGGTAGGGGGTTCGAGTCCCTCCGGTCCCGTAGAAAACCTCCGCAAGCAATATTATTTACGCGGAGGGCACATGCGACAGGTCACCATCACTTTTCCCGACAACACCACGAAAACCTTCGATTCCACCGTCACCGGGGTCGAACTCCTTCCCTGGCTTAAGGCCGACGATGGATTCGTCGTCGCGATCCGGGTCAACAACGAGCTGTATTCCCTCACGCGCACCATCGACGTCCGGTCCACGGTGGAGCCAGTCACGAACCGGACGACCGAGGGTTCGAACGTATACAGGCGAACCCTCTGTTTCGTGCTCGCCGCGGCAGCGAGAAAGCTGTATCCCGAACTACGGCTGCTCGTCGGACATAGCCTGGGTTACGGTTATTATTACACCCTGGAGTCCAGCGGAAACAAGATATCCATCGATCGGGAAGCCCTGGAAGCGGGCATGAGGTCGCTGATCAACGACGACCTGCCCATAGAAACCCGATACCTTTCCTATGAGGAAGCCCTCGAGCTTTTCCGCGATTCAAACCAGCCCGAAACCTACAGGCTCCTAACCCAGATAAGCCGGCCCCGAATCATGGTAAACACCCTCGGCGGGTATTCGGACCTTTATTTTCAGCCTCTGCTGAACCGCACCGGCCACTTGAACGTCTTCGACCTCATTCACTACGGGGAAGGCTTTCTCCTGCGCTTCCCCCCGACCGCCCATCCGGACAAACTTACCGTCTTCGAGGACGTTCCACAGCTCTTCGCGGTATACAGCGAGTACAAACGTTGGGGAAAGCTGCTTGGGGTCTCGTCGGTAGGCCAGATAAACGACCTCGTGAGCCAGCGAAAGGCGAAGGATTTCGTGGAGATCACCGAAACGCTCCAGAACAAGAAAATCGCCGAAATCGCGGACCGCATCGCCGAGCGAGGCACCGTCAAGGTGGTGTTGATCGCCGGGCCGTCAAGCTCCGGCAAGACCACCACGTCGAAAAAACTTTCAATGCAGCTTCGCGTCCTCGGCTACGAGCCCCTCCTGATCAGCCTGGACGATTATTACCAGGGAAGGGACAATACGCCCCTGGACGAAAACGGGCAGCCCGATTTCGAGTGCCTCGAGGCCCTGGACGTCAAGCTCCTCAACGAAATACTCGTATCGCTATTCAAGGGAGATGAAGTGGACTTGCCGTCTTTCGATTTCAAGACCCAATCGAGGAAATACGGCGGAAGAAAGCTGCGGATGAAAGAAAGGACCATCCTGATCCTGGAGGGCATCCACGGCCTCAACGACAGGCTGACGCCCCTCGTCCCGCCGGAATACAAATACAAAATTTACCTTTCGGCGCTCACCCAACTCAACCTGGACGACCACAATCGGATACCCACGTCGGACAACCGCCTGATCCGGCGAATCGTCCGCGACGCCCAGTTCCGCGGGAAGGGGGCCGCCGGGACCATCGCCATGTGGGCGAGCGTCCAAAGGGGGGAGCGTAACCATATATTCCCGTTCCAGGGAAAGGCGGACGTGATGTTCAATACGGCCCTCGATTACGAGCTGTCGGTCCTGAAGGTTTACGCGGAGCCCCTCCTCCGGGCGGTTCACCCCACGGAAGCCGAATACAGCGAGGCTTCGCGGCTTCTGGTTTTCCTGAACGATTTCTCGCCGATACCTTCCTCTTACGTGCCGGGTCAGTCGATCCTGCGGGAGTTCATAGGCGACAGCGATTTCAAGTATTGAGATTGGGGCCTCAACGGCCGGATTTCAGTATCCGGTCGTGGGAGGACGCGATATCGTCCAGGCCGTTGGCTTCCTCGGCGAGGTATTTTTTCCGCCACTCGGTTTCTTTCTTTTCCCTCAGCCTGGTGAGCACGTTTCGTTCGCGGGACGCTTCCACGTAGGCGTCCCTTTTCCGCTCGACTTCCAGTTCAGCCGCCGCGAGTTCCTCCAGGAGCCTGTCCCGTTCCGCGTCCAGCCTACGTATGTAATTTTCGATGGAAAGGAGCTCGTTGACCGACGAGCCCGGGCCGCGGGCGCGGGCCGAGCGTATCCGTTTCCTCGCGGTTTCCTCGAGCTCCGCCTGTAACAGGTCCCTGGCCGAGATAACCCTTCCAAGCGCTATCTCGGCCTCTTTTTCACGGAATTCGCGAAGTGACAGGAGACGGTCAAGGGACCACGCGAAGCGTTTCATTATTCCTGCCAATCGCTCTGGTCATACTTTCCCGAGGCGACGGATGAGGGATCGTATTTGTGACGCGCTCCGGGACCGCGCAAACCGAGTTCCTCCCCGGGAATTTCCATCTCGGCAACGGTGCCCATGGTAGAGATCGTCGTCTCGATGGGCGCCCGGTCGGAAACTTCCTGGACCAGGAATTCCTCGATTTTGTCGTGGTGCGCCATGGCCTCGTCTATCGCGGGGTTTGAGCCTTTTTGGTACGCGCCGACGTTTATCATGTCTTCGGATTCCCGGTAAATTGCCATGAGCCTGCGGATATATCCCGCGGCCTTCTTGGTAGTCGCGCCCGAGACCCGGTTCGCGAGGCGGGACACGCTCGCCAGAACGTCGATCGCGGGATAGTGATATTGCTGGGCCAGCCTTCTGCTCAGGATTATATGCCCGTCGAGAATACCCCGGACGGTATCGGAAATCGGTTCGTCCATGTCGTCCCCGTCGACCAACACGGTGTAAAAGCCCGTAATAGAGCCCTTGTCGGACGTACCGCTCCGTTCAAGAAGCTTCGGCAGGTTCTCGAAAACGCTGGGCGTATAGCCTCGGGTCGCCGGCGGCTCGCCGATCGCAAGGCCGATTTCCCGCTGAGCCTTCGCGTAACGGGTCACTGAATCGAACATCAGCATTACGGAACGACCCTGATCGCGAAAATATTCCGCCATAGCGGTCGCGACGTACGCGCCCCGTATGCGGGCGAGGGGCGGCTGGTCAGAGGTGGCGACGATAACCACGGACCGCTTGAGACCTTCGGGCCCAAGGTCGTTTTCGATGAAATCGACGACTTCGCGGCCACGCTCGCCGATAAGGGCGATTACGTTTATGTCCGCGTTCGTATTGCGGGCGATCATGCCGAGAAGGGTCGATTTTCCGACGCCCGATCCGGCGAAAATGCCGAGGCGTTGACCCTTGCCGACCGCCAGCAATCCGTCTATCGCTCGAATTCCCGTAACGATGCGCTCCGAAATAGGCTTCCTCTTCAGCGGGTCGGGAGGCGACGCGAGGGCCGGATAATGCAGGGATGAATGGATTTCCTCGCCCTGGTCCGCGGCCTTCCCGAGGGCGTCCACGACCCGGCCGAGGAGCATGTCCCCGACGGGTACGGTCAGGACGGAACCGCTCGCTATGACGAGGCAGCCGATTTCTATGCCCTGAATGTCGGAATAGCTCATGAGTTGGACGGTGGTACCGTCAAGGCCCACGACTTCCGCCAGAACGGGAGCCTCCCCCCGGGAGAGGACGATCTGGCACACTTCCCCGATGACGGCCTGGGGTCCGTTGCTCTCGACCAGCATGCCGCGAACCCTGGAAACGACGCCGGTGTACTTAATCGGGTCGGTTTCCGAAACCGCGGTCATGTACTTATCGAAGATGTCGATCATGGGCCTATTCCTGGGTAACCGGATTCGCGGTCTTGACGCGGGTCCGGATCGGCGATACCTCGAGGATGCGCTGTTCGATTTCGTTGAGTTGGCTGGAAATTCTGGCGTCGATGGCGCCGAAATCGGTCTCTATCAAGCAGCCGCCGCGGTCCACGGTGGAATCCTCGACGACCGTAATATTCTTCACGTTCTCGGCTGAACTCAGGAAATCCTTTATATGCTGGGTCGTCATCGCCACGTCCGAGAGGTTCACCCGGATTATAACGTCGCCGCGTCCCTTCACTTTCCTGAGGGCCTGCACTACGTTGGAAACGACCACGTTTCGCTGGTTTTCGGAAATGACCTTGACTATCTTGCGGGTCATGAGTAGCACGAGATCCACGATCTGTTGTTCGGTCTCGGAAAGAATCTCCTGCCGCTTGTCCATCATCCGCTCGATTATCGTATGGAGCCGGTCGGTCAGGCGTTGCGCCTCGAGATTTCCTTCCTTGAAGCCGTCTTCCTGTCCGCGCTTAAAACCGTCGTCGTACCCTGACTTTTGGCGTTCGTCCATCGACGCCTGGGCCTCGGCGATAATGCGGTTAGCCTCGGTCTCCGCCTTGGCCTTTATATCCTCGGCCTCGTCCATCGCTTGCTGTCGGATTATCTGGGCCTGGTCGGTCTTGCGCTTCACCTCGTCGAAAGCCGCCTTCTCGGCGTCCTTCACGATTCGTTCCGCTTCCTCCCGTGCCGCGTCAAGTTTCGCTTCCTTTTCCTTTTCCCAGTTTTCCTGCCACATCTCGGCTTCGCGTCGCAGGTCGTCGGCGGTCGGGCCTTCGTAAGTCGGCTCCTCGACGATTTCCTCCACCTCTGCTTCTTCGACGAATTTCTTCGAAAGCTGAAGGAGCACGAGATCTTGAGTTTGCTTTACCTCGTTCGGCCTGAAAACTGTTTTTGCCATCTATTACCTTCCGTTATACGACGAGTTCGTCCTCACCGGACCGCGCGATGACGATCTCGCCGGTATCCTCGAGGTGGCGTATGATGGAAACGATCTTCTGCTGGGCCTCTTCCACGTCTTTCAACCGGACGGGGCCCATGTATTCCATGTCTTCCTTCAGCATGCCCGCGGCACGCTTGGACATGTTTCGGAATATCTTGTCCTGGACCTCGGTGTCGACCGCCTTGAGCGCCTTCGCGAGTTCCTGGGTGTCGACCTCGCGGAGCACTTTCTGGATCGCGCGGTCGTCGAGCATGACGATATCCTCGAACACGAACATGCGTTTCTTGATTTCCTCGGCGAGATCCGGATCCTCGTCCTCAAGCGCCTCGATGATGGATTTTTCGGAGGAGCGGTCGACGAGGTTGAGAATCTCGACGATGCTCTCAACGCCGCCCGCCGCGGTGTAGTCTTCGCTCGACAGGGTGGAAAGCTTCTTTTCCAGTACCCGTTCGACCTCGCGAAGAACGTCAGGCGAAGTCCGGTCCATGGTAGCGATGCGCCGGGCAACCTCGCTCTGTATTTCGTCCGGCAGGTTCTGGAGGATTACCGACGCCTTCGCGGGCTCTAGATAGGCCAGGATAAGGGCGATGGTCTGGGGGTGTTCCTGCTGGATGAAGTTCAACAGGTGCGCGGGATCCGTGCGGCGGATAAAGTCGAATGGACGCACTTGGAGCGAACTGGTGAGCCGGTTGATGATGTCGATTGCCTTTTGGCTTCCGACTGATTTTTCGAGAAGTTCCCGGGCGTAATCGATACCGCCGGTGGTAATGAAGTTCTGGGCCATCATCAGGTCCTGGAACTCCTGAAGTATCGCGTCCTTGAACTCGGGCTCCACCGTCTCGAGTCTCGCGATCTCGAAGGTAAGCGTCTCTATTTCGTCTTCCCTCAAGTGCTTGAAAATCTCCGAGGAAATTTCGGAACCGAGGGAAACGAGGAATATGGCCGCTTTCTGGCGGCCGGTAAGGGATTTTACGTCCTTCGCCTTCTTCGAGGAGGCGGGGGTGGATTTGTCTTTTTGCGACGATGCGGCTGCTGCTGCCATGGGTTATTCCTCCATCAGCCAGGTGCGAATGAGGAGCGCCACGTCTTCCGGATGCTCCTTGGCCATATTGATGGCGTTCTCCTGCAGTTCAAGGCGCTTCCGCTCCTCGACGGACATGGAAACCTCCATGCCGGCCTGTTCGGCTTCCCAGAGGGTCTTTTCGCGCTCCATCTGGTGCTTACGAAGGAGCTCCTCCTCCCTGAGTCTCCGCCTGCGCTCGAGTTCCCGGGTAATCATGCGATAAATGATGAACGCCACGAGAATTACCGCGAGGGCGATGAGCGAATACAGAACGGTTTGTTCCGTCTGCTTTTTCTGCAGATAGGCGGAATCCTCTTTCTCGAACTGAAGGGTCCGGTCGAATCGGATATTGAGCACGCTCACGGAATCGCCCCGGGCTTTTTGGTACCCGATGGCGTCCTGAACGGCTTTCGTAGCTGATTGAAGCTCTTCCGTCGGAATGGCCTGATACTCCCGCTCGATCGTGCCGTTCTTGATCACGAAGCTGCCGTTTTCGTCCCGCTTTTTTGACCAGATTCCGTCAATATTGACGGACACGGTGCGGCGCCCCATGGACGGGCTCACGGTCTCGGTGGTGTCCCGCTGCCCGACGAGTTCGTTCTGCTTCACGATCGACTGTTCGGAAAGCCCGTAGAGGTTGGACATATCCTTGTAGGCCGGGGCGGTCTGCCCCTCGACGCCGGCGGGACCTTCGGGATTGTATCCCGTTCCCTGCCAGCGGGTGGTAGACGTCTCGGAGGAGAGGGTTACCGAAGGCACCACTTCAGAATCGTCATAGGGGGTCTCGGGATTGTCGGAGCGGATCGTGGTCGGGAGGTAGTCGCGCTGTTGCACCGACTTGTCCGACATATCCATGTCGATCTTGATGTTCAGGTCACGGACGCGGTCGATACCGTAAATCTGCTGGAGCGCGTTCAGGATCTTCGCGCGGTATTGCGCCTCGAGCTGGGCGATGAGCTTCTGCTCTTTTTCGATCCTGGTGAGCCTGTCCCACTCCTTCATGCCCTCGAAATCGTTGAGAACAGTACCGGAGCTGTCCGCTATGGTGATGTTCTCGTCCTTGAGGCCCTCGACCGCGAATTTTAGGATTTTCTGAATGCCCTCGACCTTTTTGCGGTTCGTCGAGATGTCGCTTCCCGGTTTGGGATAGATCACGACGCTTGCGGTAACCTCGTTCTGGTCCGCGGTGAATAGGGTCGTCTCCGGCATGTTCACCACGACGCTCGCGTCGTCCACGTCGTCGATCGCCTTGATGTGCTGCCGTACTTCCTCGATTATCGCGCGTCGCTTGTTTACGTTGCGCTCGAAGTCCGTGACGGTCCAGCGCTCGATGTCGAACAATGCCCAGGGGTCCACGCTTTGGGGAATGAGGTCTTCGCGGATGAGGATGGAACGCATGCGGCGGGCGGTCGCCTCGTCCTGCACGGAGATGACGCCGCCGGAGGAAACCGAGCTGTGCACGTTTTCCTGGTTCAATCGCACAATGATTGCGTCGCGCTGGGTTTCGTCGGTAATCGGCGTGTCTATGAGGGGCACCATCGAAGGCGCCGAGGAAACGGAAAGGAGCACGACCACGCCGACGACAGCCGCCGCGACGACGCCGCCGAGGATCAGCTTTTGCATGATCGTCCATTTACCCCAAAGCCCGGAAATTTGCGAAACGAAGCGTTTCAACCATTCGTTCATGTTACCCTCCCGTTACAGAACGAACCTGTCGCTATGATAGACGTTATATTAACATATTATAACGCATTATTATAGCACAATATTACCGGGTTGTGGTAATTTCGTTCCAGCCTTTTACTACGCGGTCGATCACGGTTTGGGCGATTTTGAGGGAAAGGTTCGCCTCGGCCATGGCGATCGTCACGTCGTGCACGTCCACCGATTCGGGGTCCACTATCAATTGCTGCGAGATATCCTCGCTCTTTATCTGCTTCGCGTTCATGGCGTCGAAGGCGCCGAGAAGGGTTTGCTCGAAGCTCATGGTCTCGGGCCTCACGGCGGTATCCACCATGTCGGTATTCGAGACCATCCTGCTCCGGAAGTTATCCACGTTTACGGGGGTGATTTCCATTTACCCTTACCTCCCAATCTCGAGGGCCTTGGCGAACATTTCCTTGGATCCCTGGATCACGGAGGAATTGGCCTCGTAGGAGCGGGACGCGGAGATGAGGTCCACCATTTCCGTGACGATATTCACGTTCGGGTATTCCACGTAGCCGGCCTTGGGTCCGCTCTTTATCGCGTCGGGGTGCGTGGGATCGTAGACCAGGCGGAGTTCGGAGTTGTCCTTCTCGACGCTTGACACCTCGACGCCGCTGCCCACGCCGCGGTCCAGTTCTCCCGGGGTGAAGGGCGTGCGCCAGTCGATGCCCGCGGAGCGTTGGGTGAGTACCACTCGGCTGCGGCGGAACGCCCCGCCTTCCTGGGTCCGCGTGGTCGAGGCGTTCGCGATATTGTCGGAAATCACGTCGGTTCGGAGCCGTTCCGCCGACATGCCCGTGGCCGCTATGTTGATGCTGGTGAAGAGTCCCATTTACGCGCCTCCCTTATTTGAGCACCGAATTGACCTGGGAGAACTCGAAGCTCTCGATCTGGGTCATCAGCTGGTAATTCATCTGGATTTTGAGAAGGTTCATCGCTTCCTCTTCCGGATCGACGTTATTGCCGTTCGCCTTGGCGGTCGTAAGGTAGTCGAGAACCCTTCGGGGCTCCACGGTCCTGTAGTCGATGACCCCGTCGGACTTGATGTGACGGTCGTCGGAGACCGCGAGCTCGAATTGGCCGGCGGCGTTTTTCTCGGAATCGAGCGCCCGTTTAAGCTCGGACTCGAAATTCACGTCCGTGCGCTTGAAATTAGGTACCCCGGAGTTCGCGAGATTGTTCGCGGATACCGAATAGCGAAGGGTATTCACGTCGAGGGCGCGATGCAATAGGTCGGTTGTTCGTGTAAATCCGTTCATCATTCCTTCTCCCACGTTATGAATTTCGGCATTCCGCGGCGCTGTATTAGCGAAAATCCGCCCTTTTTACAGGATATACCTCGAAAGGTCCTGGTCCTGAACCACGCCTTTCAGGCGTTCGTCCACGTAAGAGGTCGTGATCTTGATAGTCTGGCCCGAGAGCTCGCTGGCGGAGAACGACACGTCTTCGAGAAGCATTTCCATGATCGTGTGAAGCCTGCGAGCGCCGATATTCTCCATGCGGGAGTTTACCTCCGCGGCGAGATTGCTCATTCGGGAAATCGCCTCGCCGTCGAACTCGAGGTTTACGCCTTCGGTCGAAAGAAGCTGGGTGTATTGGGTGATGAGCGCGTTTTTGGGTTCCAGCAGGATCCGCCTGAAATCCTCCTCGGAGAGGGACTCAAGCTCAACCCGAAGGGGGAAACGCCCCTGAAGCTCCGGAATCAGGTCGCTCGGTTTCGAGACGTTGAAGGCCCCGGCGGCGATGAAAAGTATGTGGGTAGTGTCCACCACGCCCCATTTCGTGTTCACGTTGGAGCCCTCGACGATGGGGAGGATGTCGCGCTGGACGCCTTCCCTCGAAACGTCCTGGCCGCCGCCCCGGTCGCCCCTGTTCGCGATCTTGTCGATTTCGTCCAGGAAAATGATACCGGACTGCTCGACGCGTAACCTCGCCTCCTCGACGATCTTGTCCTGGTCAACGAGCTTGTCGAGCTGTTCCGCGACAAGTATTTCCCGGGCTTCCCGCACGGTAACGGACCGGCGCTTGTTCTTTCCGCCGGTGATCATGTTCGTAATGTTAGCGACGCTCATTTCGAGGTCTTCGAGGTTCGAGCTCCCGGCGAATACCTCAAAGGAGGGCATTCCCGTGCGTTGCTGGGTAATCTCGACCGTCCGTTCTTCCAGGGCCCCCGCGCGGAGCATCTCCCGGAATTTTTCCCGGGTATGGTCGGCCCTCCCGGCGGTCTCCCCCTCCGGAACCATGACCGCGAGGGGCGCGTTTCCCGTAGGGAAGGAAGGAGACGTGCCCTGGGAGGTTGCCGCCGCGCCCGCGCCGTTCCGCAAACCGGGCAGGAGAATGTCCAGAATCTGCTCCTCGGCGCGCCGTTCGGCTTCATCCCTGAGATTCGCCTGCATTTCGGCCTTTACCATTGTGAAACCCACGGCCATGAGGTCACGGACCATCGATTCCACGTCGCGGCCCACGTATCCGACCTCCGTGTATTTTGTCGCCTCGACCTTCAGAAAGGGCGCCCCGCAAAGCTTGGCGAGACGGCGGGCGATCTCGGTCTTGCCCACGCCGGTCGGTCCGATCATAAGGATATTCTTCGGCGCGATCTCGTCCCGCGAGTCTTCCGGTAGGCGAAGCCTGCGGGTCCTGTTTCGCAGGGCGATGGCTACGGCCCGTTTGGCTTTGTTCTGGCCGATGATGTATTTGTCGAGCTCGGCGACAATTTCTTTCGGCGTCATGCCGTCCAGGGGTTCCATGCTCAAAGCTCCTCGACCATTATGGAATCGTTGGTATAAATGCAGATTCGCGCGGCTATTTCGAGGGCTTTCCTCGCGATATCCGCGGCCGAAAGGTCCGGGGACTCTAGGTACGCGAGGGAAGCGGCGTAGGCGTAATTCCCGCCCGAGCCGATGGCGAGAACCTCTTCCGCCGGCTCGATCACGTCCCCGGTTCCAGATATCAGAAGGGTCTTTTCCTTGTCGGCGACCAGCAGAAGGGCCTGCAGGTTCCGGAGCGCCTTGTCGGTTCGCCAATCCTTCGCGAGCTCGACCGCGGCGCGTGTCAGGTCGCCCGCGTATTCCTTGATCCGCGACTCGAACTTTTCGAGCAGGGTGAACGCGTCGGCGGTAGCCCCGGCGAATCCCGTCAGAATCCTGCCGTCGTAGATCTTACGGATCTTCCGGGCGTTCGGCTTAACGACGGTTTCGCCCATCGTTACCTGTCCGTCCCCGGCCATGGCGACCTTCCCGTTCCTCCGGACCGCGAGCACGGTCGTGCTCCTGATGTCGATTTTTTTCATGATTCCTCCCGATTCGTCATCCGTGCGGATGGGCTTGATGGTACAGCGCGGTCAGGCGTTCCCGGGTCACGTGGGTATAACGCTGGGTGGTCGATACGCTGGAATGGCCCAGCATTTCCTGCACGACGCGGATATCCGCCCCGCCCGAGAGCAGGGTGGTCGCGAAACTGTGCCTGAACGCGTGGGGCGAAACGGCCGACAGGGCCGGGTCCGCATCGGTGTACCTGGATAAAATATACTGAATTCCCCGCACCGAGAGGGGATTCCCCCGGGCCGAAAGGAATACGGATTTCGCGGAAGCGGACTTGTCCCGCATCCTGCCGAGCATTGACGCGCGCTCGGCCAGGTAATCCGAAAGGGCGGCCCGGGCCTTCGCCGAGAGGAAAACCCTGCGCTCCTTTCGACCCTTGCCGCGCACTATCGCCCAACGGTAACCGGGGCCAAAATCCCCCATTTTCAGGGACGCGATCTCGGATACGCGGCAACCGCTCGTATAGAGGGCGTAAAAGAGCGCCCGGTCCCTGACGGGCCAGGGAAGGCGGGGCATGCGGCCCTTCGTCGCTGTTGTTCCCGCTTCGCCCGGGCCGGACGCATCTGTGTCGGGAATCGCCGCGGAGGGCAATTCGCAAAGGCGTTCGGCTTCCTCCGCGAAAAGGAAACGGGGAAGCCGTTTCGCGGTTTTGAGGTTCTTGATTTCGGAGGCGGGATCTTCTTCAAGGACGCCGAAGCGGATGGCGTACCGGTAAAATCCCCGTAGGGCCGCCAGGGTACGATTCACGCTCGAGGGGTCGTAACCGTCCTCGCCGAGGGATGATACGAAAAGGAGTACGTCGCGGCCCTCGGCCGTGAGGGGGTCCCGGCCGGCGAGCCAGGATTCGAATAGCGCGAGATCGCGCCGGTAGGAGGATATCGACCGCGGGGAAAGATTCCTTACCCCCGCCAGGTACGACAGATATTCCCCGAACCGGGCGTTCATTCCTCGCCGTCCGGGTCCGCCATTGCCTCGACCGCCTCGTCGCTGGTATGCAGGTAATCGCATTCCGGGTTGATGCAGGATTTGAAGGAACCGTTTTTCTTGTCGAATTTCTCGACGAGGAAATGGCCGCATTTGGGGCAACTCGCGTTTATGGGCTTGAAGTGTGAAATGAAATCGCATTCGGGATAGTTCGTGCAGCCGTAGAATTCCTTCCCCCTCCCCTTCGTCCGCCTCGCGACAATTTCGCCGTCGCAACCCGGCCGAGGGCACTTTGCCAGGGGAATGGAGCGGGTGTTCCGGCACTCCGGGAACCCGGAGCACGCGAGGAAAAAGCCGAAGCGCCCGAGTTTCTTGAGCATCGGTTTCCCGCACTGTTCGCACACATAATCCGTAGACTCGTCGAGGCGTCCCTTCAGGCTGTCGAGGGTTTCCATCACCTCGTCCACCCGGCCCTTGAACGGCCCGTAGAACGATCCGATCATGGTCGGCCACTCGATCCGGTTTTCCTCGACCTCGTCGAGTTCGTTCTCCACCTTCGCCGTGAAATTAACGTCCACGACGTTGGGGAAATACCCGACAAGAATATCGTTAATGATCCGGCCAAGCTGGGTCGGGACGAGCTGCTTGTTCGACCGCGTAATGTAATACCGCTCCAGGAGAACCGAAATGATTGGCGCGTAGGTCGAGGGCCGCCCTATTCCCCGCTCCTCGAGGGTCTTGACGATGGACGCGTCGGTATAGCGCGCGGGACCCTGGGTAAAGTGCTGTTCCGGGTGGAAATCCTTCACCTCGAGGGTTTCGCCTACCTGCATCTCCGGGAGGGTATGGTCTTTCTCCTCCTTCGAGATGAGGGTCTTCAAGGCCTTGTAAAAGCCTTTCTCGAAAACCCTTGTGCTGGAAATGCGGAAAACCGCTTCGCCGGCGGTGATATCGAAGCTGGAGGTCCTGCTCCTGGCGTTAGACATCTGGCTTGATACGAACCGCTCCCAAATGATGGTGTACAGGCGAAGCTGGTCCCGGGTCAGGTGCTCCTTCACGTAATCGGGCGTGTAACTCACGTAGGTGGGCCGGATTGCCTCGTGGGCGTCCTGAGCCTTTTTCTCGACCGAATACTCGATCGCCTCGGGCGGTAATTCCGCGGGATACTTCTCCCCTATCCACTTTCGCGCCTCTTCGAGGGCCACCGCGGAGATGCGCACCGAGTCGGTACGCATGTAGGTTATGAGACCGACGCGGGTCGAACCGATGTTGATGCCCTCGTAGAGCTGCTGGGCGATCTGCATCGTCTTCTTCGAGGTGAAGCCCAGGCGGTTCGCCGCCATCTGCTGCAGCTTGGAAGTAGTGAACGGCGCCTTCGGGCGGATCGTCTTTTCCGTGGTCTTGATGTCCGTGACCACGCATTCGCTGTTCTTTATCTCGTCGATAATGCGCTGGACGGATTTCTCGTCGGGAAGGACCGGTTTCTCGCCGCGGTACAGGACCAATTGGGTGGTAAAATTATGCCGTCCCTTGTGTATGTCGGCGTCCAGGGTCCAATATTCCTCGGGAATAAAACTCTCTACCTCGCTTTCCCGTTCGCATACGAGCCTGAGGGCGACGGACTGAACCCTTCCGGCAGAAAGGCCGTTTTTTACCTTCTTCCAGAGGAGGGGCGACAGGTTATACCCGACCAGGCGGTCAAGCACCCGGCGCGCCTTTTGCGCGTTTACCTTGGACTCGTCGATATCCATCGGGTGCATTACGGCGTCCTTGATCGCCTGCGGGGTGATCTCGTTGAACACGATACGGCGGATCGGCACGTCGTGTTTCGCCGAAATCGAATTCCTCAAATGCCAGGCGATGGCCTCTCCCTCGCGGTCGTTATCGCTCGCGAGCAGGACTTCGCGGGATTTTTTCGCGTCGGTCTGCAGTTCCTTGAGAAGCTTTGCCCGGCCCCGTACGGTGATATACTCGGGCTGGGAATTATTTTCGATATTAATGGCTATTCGTGAT
>QKCE01000178.1 GCA_003245785.1 Spirochaetales bacterium
ACGCAAACGGCGTTCCCTCCGTGAAGGGCATTCCCGACGAGACCAAGGGCTACAGCAAGCCCGACATGCAGCCCCTTACCCAGCTCCGCAACATGGTGTACTACAACGGCGATATCGAGCTCGCTTCCCGCTACCCGACGTATACCACCGCGACGTCCGGCAAGACCATGAGCGCCCTCAAGGTGCTTCGGGACATGCAGACCCGCGCCTGGGTATCCGAGATCGGGGCCGACACGCTGCCGCCGCCCAACGCGGACCTGAAGCGCTTCTACGAGCAGGGCGTGCTTGAGTTCCTCACCGGTACCCGCAAGCTCGACAAAGCCACCTGGACCGCCTGGGTCGCCGAATTCGACAAGCTCGGCGGCGCCGCATGGGACCAGGCCGGCATCGCCGACGCGAAGGCCAAGAGCCTCCTGAAGTAAGCGGCCGAAAAGGTTCTCGCTCTTTTTTAGCGGGGCGTCCGGCCTGAAAGGCGGACGCCCTTTTTCTTAAGGAATCGATTGTTATGGAAACTACGACGGGAACCCCCGGGATCTCCGAAAGGATGGCCCGCTCGGTGATGGCGCGGTACGAGCCTTCCCAGGTCCAATGGCACTACGAGCACGGGCTCGTCCTCCAGGCGATATGGGCCGTCGCGGAACGCATCGGCGACCCCGCCATGAAGGATTGGGTCGCCATGATGCACGACACCAAGATCCGCGACGACGGCAGCATCGCGACCTACAGGGACGACGAGTTCAACCTTGACCAGATTAACCCGGGAAAGGGACTTTTCGACCTGTACGCGGCCACGGGGAATGAAAAATACCGGAAGGCCATCGAGATACTGCGCGATCAGCTCGCTCACCATCCGCGGACCAAGGCGAACGGGTTCTGGCACAAGCAGATTTACCCGTGGCAAATGTGGCTCGACGGATTGTACATGCAGGGGCCCTTTTACGCCCGCTACGCCGCCGAGTTCGGCACGCGGGAGGATTTCGCCGACGTGGTCGCCCAGTTCGTCCTCGTGGAAAAGCACGCCCGGGACCCGGCGACGGGCCTCATGTACCACGCCTGGGACGAATCGGGCAAGCAGCTCTGGGCGAACCCCGCGACCGGCTGCTCGCCCCATTTCTGGGGCCGCGCGATGGGCTGGTTCTGCATGGCGGTCATGGATACCCTCCGGTGGATTCCCGCCGACGGCGCCCACGACGACCTTCGGTCTCCCCTCATCGCCATCGCCCGCCGCCTCGTGCCGGCGGTCCTTTCCTGCCAGGACGGCGAGAGCGGCCTTTGGTACCAGATACTGGACCAGCCCAAACGCGAGAAGAATTACCTGGAGTCCTCCGCCTCGGCCATGTTCGTTCGCTTCCTCTTCCTGGCCGCCCGGGAAGGCTACGCGGACGACGCGCCGCGCGCCCTCGCCGCGGCGAAAAAGGGCTACGCGGGACTCGTGCGCGACAAGGTTACCGAGGACGGGGAGGGGAATCTCCATCTTTCGGGCATTTGCAGCGTCGCGGGCCTCGGCGGCAACCCCTACCGGGACGGCTCCTTCGAGTATTACGTGAAGGAAGCGGTCGTCTCCGACGATTTCAAGGGCGTCGGGCCTTTCATTCTTGCAAGCCTGGAGGCCGAGCGGCTATAATCCTTCGGTATGAATCCGCTCGTAATCCGCTTGCTCGCGAGCCTCGCGGCGGGCTTCCTCCTGGGCCTCGAGCGCCAGGTACACCGGCAGCCCGCGGGGCTCAAGACCCACATCCTCATTTCCCTCGGGTCCACGCTCCTCATGCTGTGTTCCCTCATGGTTTCGGGCCACCTGACCCTGTCGGGCGAGGTGCCCGCGAACCTTCCGGGAACGGCGATGGGCGATCCCGCGCGCATTGCCGCCCAGGTCGTCTCCGGCATCGGCTTCCTCGGGGGCGGCGCGATTATCCGCCAGGGCTTCAACATCAAGGGGCTCACGACCGCGGCGACCATCTGGGTGTCCGCCGCCATCGGCCTCGCCCTCGGCCTCGGGGCCTACGGCGCGGCGGCGATAGCCCTCGCCTGCGTAATCGTGACCCTCATCGTCATGGAACGATTCGAGGAAATCGTCTTCCCCGCCCGCAACATCAAGACCCTCTACCTCGTGTACGACGACCCCTATTTCGACTACGCCCGCCTGGACCACGCCCTCGACGGGCTCAGGATCGTCGCCGACTCGATGGACGTGTCGAAAACCATGGGCACCGACAGGATCAAGATAACCCTGCGGATACACGTGCCCGCCCAAACCGACGTGCGGTCACTTTTCGAGTCACTGCAAGCCGTCGGCCCCCTCGTGAAAATGGACCTAACCTCGAATGAAAGGCCGCATCGATAAGCTTCTGGCCTCCAACGGCCTGGGCTCGAGGCGCGACATAAAGCGCCTACTCAAGTCCCGCGTCTTTACCGTAAACGGCGAGACGGTCACCGACCCGTCGGTCATCGTCGATTTCGAGGCCGACTCCTTTACCCTCGAAGGGAAAGCCTTCCGGTCCCGGACCTTCGCGTATCTCATGCTCAACAAGCCCGCGGGGGTGGTCACCTCCACCGCGGACCCGAACCACGGCACGGTACTTGACCTCCTGGACGCGCCCTGGTCCCGCATGTCCCTCCATCCCGTCGGGCGCCTCGACCGGGATACCGAGGGCCTGCTCCTGCTCACCAACGACGGCCCCCTCACTCACCGGCTCACTTCGCCGAAAACCGGGGTCGACAAGACCTATCGCGCCGTCCTAAGGGACCCGGTGGACGCCGCCACCTTCGGGGACTACCGCGCCCGCTTCGCCGCGGGGGTCACCTTTCACGACGGGTATACGACCCTTCCCGCGCGGCTTTTCGCGGCCGCCCCGGTTCCCCGGGATAGTCCGGCAGCGGCGGACGCCGACCCGGCCTTTCCGCTGACCGAGGCCTTTCTCACGATTCAGGAAGGAAAATACCACCAGGTGAAAAAAATGTTCCTTACCGTGGGGAACGAAGTGACCAATCTTTCGAGGCTTTCCATGGGTCCTCTTGTCCTCGATCCGGCCCTCGCGAGCGGCGAATGGCGGGAGCTTACGGAAGGCGAAATAGCTGCGCTCAGGCGGGCCGTCCTCGACGGCGATCCGCAAGATTAACTACAAGGAAAGATTAATGGGAAACAGCGTCATGCCGCCGTCGGGCGGGAACTCCCCGATCGAGATCGTGGAAATGCGGAAGGAATGGCTCGGCGAGGCCGCGAGGGTATACCAGTGGTACGTGGACAATTCTACCGCGACTTTTCAGCTCGGCCCCACCAGCGAGGCGGAGATGGAAGGGCTTCTCTTCTTCGCGAAAGAGCGCTACCGCTCCTTCGCGGCCTTCGGGGAAGGTCGCTTTATCGGCTACGGGATCGTGACGCAGTTCAAGGCCCGGGAGGCCTACGATACTACCGCCGAGGTTACCGTCTATTTCGACCATGGGGCAACCGGAAAGGGCTATGGCGCCCTGATGGTGGCTCATCTCGAGGCGTGGGCCCGGGAGCGGGGACTGCACGCCCTCCTGGCGATTATATCGGGGGAAAACGAGGCGAGCATAAAGCTCTTCTCGCGCCTCGGCTATCCCGAGTGCGCGCGATACCGCGAGGTGGGCCGGAAATTCGACCGCTGGGTCGACGTGGTGGTCCACGAGAAGATACTGGATTGAGTTGATCGAGCCG
>QKCE01000329.1 GCA_003245785.1 Spirochaetales bacterium
GTCGCCGGAAACCTTGCGCGCCTCGGGGATCCGGTCATAACCGGTGTCCTTCGAGGAGGCCACGACGTCGACCTGGAGCCATTTCTTGGCTTCCTTTATGGCCTTTTCCGACCACACGCCGGTATCGAAGAAGGCGGCCTTGCCCTTCCTCTTCAGGTTGAGTGGGACCATGGCGAACTGGAGGCTCGCCCCGCCCTGGAGGAAGAGCACCCTGTAATTCGCCGGCACGCCGAGCAGTTCCCGCACGAGCGCCTCGGTTCCCTCGATGATGGGCTTGTAAGCCTTCGAGCGGTGGCTCATCTCCATGACCGACTGACCGGTGCCCCTGTAATCGAGCATTTCAGCCGCCGCCCGCTCCAGCACCGGCTGGGGCAGCGCGGAAGGACCCGCGGAGAAATTGTAGACTCGTTTCATTTTTCGCTCCTTATCGACGCTTCGCGCGCGTCGTTGCGTTCGTGAATGGCGCGACGGGCCGCGAGGGCGCCGAGCGCGTCGAGTATCGATACCTGCTCTATCTCGACTCCCGGCGGGACCGAGAGCATGACGGGGGTGAAGTTGACAATGCCGACGATGCCGAATTCCGCGAGGCGCAGGGCGGTCTGCCTTGCCTGGTCGGGGGGCACGCAGAGGATCGCGTAACGGATCCCGAGCCGGGGTATGATTTCCTTCATCTTGAAGGCCGGGTAGAGGGGGAAATCCGCCTTGAGGATTTCCACGCGATTGACGTTTGAATCGAAGCCCGCGCAAAGGGTGAAAGGGCTGCCGTTGAACCCGGTATACTCGAGAAAGGCGGAACCGAGGCGGCCAAGGCCGACCACGCAGCAATTATGGTCTTCCACGGTGAATCCCAGGACGCTCCGGATGGCCTGGGAGAGCCTTTGGGGATGATATCCCGTAGAGGTGGATATCTCCGGGCCCGCGCCGAGGGCGGAAACGTCCTTGCGGATCGTATGGCTGGGCCATCCGGTCAGGTATTCGATCTCCGCCGAGGAGACCGGCGCCTCGGGGTCCGATCTTTGTTCCAGGAGCTGGGCGAGGCGGGCGAGACGTTCTGCTGTAGGTTTCGGGATGCCCATTTTTCCTCCGGTTAAGTCGTTATGCTCAAAGTTTTCATATGACTGTGAAATATTTCACACATAGTATATCCCAAATCCGTTTGTAGTGTCAATGAAAGACAAGCGAAAGTAGTGAAATATTTCACAGGCAGAGGATTTGTTGACAGCAAGGTTTTTATGTCACATAGTAGAAATATGTCATCGGATTTGAGTACTCTTTTTGATCGAATATTCGGTATATTTTTCTCCTCGTCGGATCCTGAGGTCGAAAAACGCCGCCAGCTGAAGGCAATCGCCAAGGAACTCGGCAAAAGCAAATACAAGTGGTACAAACCCCACACCGAGGAAGCCCTGCCAGGCATGGGCAAGTTCTTCTACGAACTATACAAGGTTATCGGGGCCGCCCAGGTCATACTCGCGAACGCGGGCGAATCGGTGGTGCTCCGGAATATCCTCGTTGAAATGTCGCTTACGACAAATCAGGTCAAGCTGAAGGAAAGGCTTACCGAAGACGCGGTAAAGGAACGCGCCGCCAACACCTCGCCGAAGGAACTCGGGCTCCAGATCCGGGACGAACTCGGGGCGTTCATGGCGGAGTTCGCCAGCGACAAGATCAAGCAGGTCGATACCTGGTATTCCCAGCTCCAGCTGATGGTCAATTTCGTTTCCTTCGATTTCTTCTTCCTGCTGAAAAAGTTCGACTCCGGCATACCCGAGCGGACTTTCAACTATACGCCGAAGTTCGAGGCGATCCGGGGCGAGTACGTGCTCGAAGACCTGAAGGATTTCGCCGCGGTTGCATATTCGCTTCCCCTCGACGCCGAATGGGCCAGGATTTTCGCCTTCGTGAAGGAATTCCGCGAGGTGGAGCCCGTTGCCATCGGTTCCTGGAACAAGATGCTGAACGCCCTCGGCGAGCTTCGCCGTTCGGGCTACCTCGAGCAGGTCATACGCCACCTCGGCAAGGATCCGGGATACGAGGTCAAGCCGGTAATCGTCTCGGACCGCATAGTGGATACCTACCTCCAGAAGATGAAGACCCAGACCGAGATGACCGTGCAGCAGATCCAACAGGACAACAAGAACTCGAAGGCGAACGAGCTTCTGCACCAGATTTTCGGCACCGAATCCATTGTGCGCCTAAAGAATTATGCGGAGCGGTCGAACGCGCCCTTCGAAAAGAAGATGCTCGGCGGTTACCTGTACGTCGAGGAACTCAACTACCTCAAGGCCTTCCTGATCGATTATTTCAAGCGGGATATCCGTTCCCTTACCGATCTGTTCCTGGTCCGGGGAAAGTGGACCGTCCCGACCATGTCGACCGGCTATTCCGGGGCCTTCCACGCCCTCCTGGAGCTTTCCGACGAGATTACCGTGTTCGACGACAGCCTCGCGGAAGACGACGAGCTCGGCTCCAAGCTTCGCAACATGCTGTCCCGGGCGGACCGCGACAAGGAAGTGGTCAAGCAAATCCGCACCCAGCTGAAGGATATCAACGAAAGGGCGCTGAAATTCCTCTCGATGGGAACCCAGCATCTCATCGTCATAGCCCGAAACCTGAAGAACATCCTGGAAGACTACGAGAAAGCGCCCCATGGCCTGATTTCCAACTGGAAGGAGCTCGAGATCAATTCCGAGCGCCCGATCAAGGAATGGGTCGTGGCCGTGTACAAACAAATCTACGCGTTCGTGATGCTCATGCAGCTTTACCTTAAAAACGAGTGATTTTCGCGAACGGAGGCGCCGCGCCGATGAAACGGATTCTCGTGATGGGCTCGATAAACCTCGACGAGGTTTATTCGGTCCGGGATATCGTGATTCCCGGCGAAACGATTTCCTGCCAGGCGTATGACCGCTATCTCGGCGGCAAGGGAAACAACCAGGCGATCGCCCTCGCGAGGGCCGGCGCCGCCGTGTCCTTCGCGGGCCGCGCGGGGGCCGACGGGGCCGAGGCGGTCGAATTTCTGGCCTCGGCGGGGGTCGACGTGTCGAGAATTCTCCGTTCCCCGGGGCCGACGGGCCGGGCGATAATCCAGGTGGATTCCCGGGGCGAAAACTGCATTATCGTATACGGCGGCGCCAACCGCGAGATAACCGGCGAGGACGCGAGGGCGATGCTCGACGGGTGGGGCCCGGGCGATTCGATCCTTTTCCAGAACGAAATTTCCTCCCTGGGCGAGGCGATCGCGCACGCCCATGACCGGGGTCTTCGCGTGTATCTCAATCCGTCCCCGGCGGATTCGGAAATCCTGAACCTTCCCCTGAACCTCGTGGACTGCCTGATCCTGAACCGGGTCGAGGCGAGCCTGCTTTCCGGGGTATCGGACAATTCCCCCGACGCCCTCCTTTCCGGGCTAGCCCGCCGGTTTCCCGACGCGGAGATCCTGCTTACCCTCGGCTCCCGGGGAGCCCTCTGGCTTGCCGGAAACGGGCTTCGGGACGAGGCGGGCAACTCGGTCCGGATGGGCGCCGCGCTGGTCGAGGCGATCGACACGACCGCCGCGGGGGATACCTTTACGGGATACTTCATCGCGGCGCGATTGCGGGGCGACGCGCCCGCCGCGGCGATGCGGGAAGCCGCCGCGGCCTCCGGGCTCTGCGTGACCCGGGCGGGGGCGGTCCCCTCCATCCCGGAACGGCGGGAAGTGGTACAGGCCCTCATGTCGGGCACCGTGGCGTTCCGCGGGGCGCCTTGACCGTTCCCCCGGACCGCGCCGCCCTTTCTTGCGCCTTCGGCCTTTGATTCCTTCCCGCCGCGCTTGCCCCTCGACCCGACTCTCCGCTATAGTGGCGCCGTGAATATCAGCAGTTTTCATACGCATACCCGTTTGTGCCGGCACGCGTCCGGGGACCCCGTCGACAGCGTGAGGGTCGCCGCGGCGGAGGGCTGTACCGGGCTCGGGATTTCCGACCATTGCCCCTATCCGGGCGGCCTGTGGGCGGGAAGCCGCATGGCCCCCGAATGGCTGGACGAATACCTTGTCATGGTCGACGCGGCGCGCGACATCGCGCCTTTTCCGTTTTATTGGGGATTCGAGTGCGAATGGCATCCAGATTCGGACGCCTGGTACCGCGAGTACCTGCGCGGCGAGCTCGGGGCCGAGTACCTCGTGTACGGCGCCCATTGGGTCCGGACCTCGAACGGCTTCGAGTATATTCCCGAGGCGGGAGATCCCGGAAACCTCGCTCCCTACGTCGATTTGACGGTGAAGGGGCTCGCGAGCGGCCTTTTTGACCTCTTCGCCCATCCGGATATCTTTCTCGCCGGCTTTCCCCGGTGGGATGCCGAGACCCGCGCCGCCTCCCGCGATATCGTGGACGCGGCGGTCGCGATGGGCATACCACTCGAGGTGAACGGCCTCGGGCTGACGAAGCCGAAGGTGCTCGGCGATGCGGGCTGGCGCGCGCCCTATCCCGTGCGGGAGTTCCTGGAGTTCGCCGCCGATTCGGGGGCGGTGCTGACCTGCAACTCCGACGCCCATCGGCCCCAGGACACCCTCGCCCTGGCCCGAAACGCGAAGGCCCAGGCGGAGGCGTGGGGGATTCCCACGGTCGACGCGATGGATGCCCTGGCCTTTACGAAACGTGGCGCCGCCGTTTGACCCGGGTCGGTTCCCGCTTCAGTTCGTTTCCGGTAAGAGGCCCGATACGTAGAAGGTTTCGGGTATCCTGGAGGGTTTCCCGTTTCGGTCGACGCAGCCCCAGCTGACCTCGGCCTCCGCGCACAGGTCTCCTTTCTGGTTTTTGATTTCCTGCCTGAAGGTCCCCGAAAGCTTGCCGGTCTTGACCGGGATCACCTCGATGGAGAGCTCGTCGAAAAGGCACGCGGGTACCCGATAGCGGATATCCACCCGGGTGACGAAGAGGGCGTAACCGGCCTCGAACAGGGCTTGGTAATCCAGGCCGATGGCGCGGAGGAATTCCATTCGCGCGAATTCGAGGTACTGCAGGTAAGTCGCGTTGTTTACGTGATTGTTGGCGTCCAGTTCGTACGACCGCACGGTGAGTTTCGCTGTGTGTTTCATGGGAATCAAGGATAGCCGGAAGGGCCCGTTTTGACAATCTTCGCGGCCCGGACCTATACTCAGGGTATGATAGACGTCGCAGCCGCGATAATCGAGAACCGCGAGGGCAGGATCCTGATCGCCCGCCGGAAGCCCGAGATAACCCTCGGGGGCTACTGGGAATTCCCCGGCGGAAAGATCGAGCGGGGCGAGTCTCCCGAGGAATGCGCGGTGCGCGAGCTCCGGGAGGAAATGGACGTCCATATCGAGACGGGGGGCGTGTTCGCCGAATCGGTGTACGACTACGGCGACAAGGTTATCCGTCTCATCGCGGTGCGGGCGGTCATGACGGGCGGCCACATGCGCCTGCACGACCACGACGATATCCGCTGGGTCGCGGTGGGCGAGATGGACGATTACCTCTTTGCCCCCGCGGACGAGGAGATAGTCGATCTTTTGCGCGCCGAACACGCGCGGGAAGCCCACCACCGGCATGCCCACCGCGGTTAACGCGATTTTAACCTTCCCCTCCATCCCACCGGATTGACGCCCGGGCCCCTCGCGGCCATACTTCCAAACCATGACGACAATGCGACCGATCGCCGAACTTCCGGCCGAAACCGCCCGGGCCATTCGCTGGGTGCTTACCGACATAGACGATACCATGACCATGCACGGCAAGCTCGTGAGCGAGGCGTACTCCGCCCTGTGCGCCCTTCACGCGGCGGGCCTGCGCGTGATCGCCGTGACCGGAAGGTCCGCGGGGTGGGGGAGCGTGCACCTTCAGGAATGGCCGATCGACGGGGCGATAACCGAAAACGGCGCCGTCTCCTTTCGCGAGGGGGGCGAGCTCGTGTTTCCCGGCGCCGAGCCGAATACCGCTCCCGCGATCCGCGCAGCCGCCGAGGCCGCGTACCTCGCCGTGCCCCGCGCCCGTCCCGCCACGGACAATCACCTCCGGCGGTTCGATTACGCGATAGACCATGCCGAGCGGGTGAGTCCGCCCCTTGCCGAGGGAGAGATCGCGAAAATCGTCGGGATTTTCGAGGACGCGGGGTGTCACGCGAAGCCGAGCTCGATTCACGTAAATTGCTGGATAGGGGACTTTAACAAGCGGGACGCGGCGATCCGGTTCCTGACGGAGACCGAGGGTTACGAGGACGCGCGCGACCGAGCGCGGGTGCTGTACGTGGGCGACGCGCCGAACGACGAGCCGATGTTCGCCCATTTCCCGAACGCCTGCGCCGTCGCCAACGTTGATTTGTGGCTGGACAGGATAGCCGAGAGGCCCGCCTGGGTATCGTCCTCCCGCTTCGGCGCGGGATTCGCCGAGATCGCCGGCACGCTTCTCGCGCTCAGGTCGCGCTAAGGGCGAAATTCCCGAGGGGCGCCATCACTGAAGGATGGAATCCACCAGTTCCTTGAATTCGGGATCGAGGCTCGCGCCCTCGCGCCGCTTCGCGGTGGCGCCCACGCTGAAAAGCCCGTCATGGGCGAGAATCGCGTTTTCCGCCCCGACTTCTTCGCCCGATTCGGAGAGTTCCTCGATTTCCTCGGGACCGACCACTTCCAGGGTCTCGAATACGGGCCCGCCGGTATACATCGCCAGGTCGAGCAGGGGGCGTTTTTCCAAAAAGGCGTCGATGTAGCTCACGGTTTCGGCTTCCTCTTTCTTAATGTCGTCCAGGGACGAGAAATCGAGCGTCCCGATGCTGAAATTCTCGGGAAGGGCGACGGTCTCGTCCTCGAGGTCGAATACGGGCGCGGGCATCGGGACCGCCGGGGCTTCCTCGAAGTTGTATACGAGCACGGCGTCGGGCTCGAGGGCGTCGATGAATTCGGCGAGCTCGATGTCCGTCGCGACGTCGAGAAGCTCGGGTTCCCACTCGCCTTCGAGGTACTCGACTTCTTCGGGTTCGACCTCCTCGTCCGCGAAATCGTCCTCTTCCGGCGAGCGGCCGTAAAGGTCCATGTCGATGGTGAAGAAGTCGGACTCGTCCATAAGGCCGATTCCGCGTTCCAGAACCTCGATGTCCGCGATGCTCGAGAGGTCTTCGTGTATGTCTTCCGGATTCAATATCTCCGGGATGCCTTCGTCCTCGGCTTTTTCTACGCCGATTACGTCGCTTTCGATTCGGGCAAATTCTTCTTCGGATTCTTCGGCCTCGCCGACTTCCTCGACCTCATCGAGTTCCTCGGCCTCGCCAAGCTCTTCGGCCTCGCCGACTTCCTCGACCTCATCGAGTTCCTCGGCCTCGCCAAGCTCTTCGGCCTCGCCGACTTCCTCGACCTCATCGAGTTCCTCGGCCTCGCCAAGCTCTTCGGCCTCGCCGATTTCCTCGATCTCATCGAGCTCCTCGACCTCATCGAGTTCCTCGACTTCGCCAAGCTCTTCGACCTCATCGAGCTCTTCGACTTCCACGGGTTCCCCGGTCGGTTTCGGGACTTTAGCCGCTTTTGCGCCTTTGACGGACGAAACCGGCGCCGAGGGGACGCCGGTAAGGTTGAGCGAAATGGCGTTATTCTGGAGCACTTGCTCCAGCATGAGCCTGATTCCGTCTGTATCCAGGCTGGATGCCGCTTTCGCCTCCTGCTTGCCGATAGCGGAGAGTATTTCGTCCCAGCTTTGGTCGAGGAAGCCGTCAATCTCCTTGCCGTGCCTGTTCCGGACCCGCTTCGCGAAGGATTTCTTGATTTCCGCCGAGACGTCGTGCTTGCGGTAGGCGAGCTTCTCCCTTATTTCGTCCCATCGGAGTTCCTCCGTTTTCTCGAGGATCTCCTGGAGCAACTCCGCCTGCAGGCGCCGCACGCGGGCGCGCACGACCATCATCGGGTCCTGGCGGATATTGAAGAGGAGGAATATTACCAGGAAGATGGTCAGGTAACTGACGGTTAGGAAGAGCAGCCGGACTGCGGGGGGGAAGGCGAAGAGCCTTTCGTCGACGGTTTCGCCGAGGATGCCCCAGTCGGACGAGGGAGCGGAGACGAGGACCCAGCCAGAGTCGTCGGTCTGGACGATCCGGTCGGTCATGAAGTCGCCGCGGGACCAGCGGTCGAGGATGGCCGATTCGAGGATGGCCCGGCCGGTTTGGGGGAGGCCGAGGACGCTCCCGCTGGTGCCCGATTCCGGCGCGCCGATGAGGGTCAGCTCGTCGCTCAGGCGGAGAAGGTTTTTCCCGACTAGATTTTGGACCGCCGACCGGGCGGTAACGTAGAAGGCCGCGGTGCCGCGCCAGGTGGAGTACCCGTCATAGAAGGGGAAGGCGTAGACGAAGCGGTCCTTCGCGGTGTCATAGACGAGCCGGGGCGAATCCCCGTCTTTCCTTTCCAGCGACTTGAACGGGAGGTCCGACGCGTTGTCGCCGTAGAGCTCGTAGGAAACCTGGAAGGCTTCCTTCTTGAGGATATCCTCTTTGAACGTGCTGAAGTGTATGCGCCTCGTCCCCCGGTCATCGGCGGCGGCTACCGTCTGGTCGCCCGCGTCGATTATCCTGATCCCGGAAAGTCCCGGCATGCGCGCCATGAGGTCGCCCGCGAGGTTTTCGCGGTCGAATACGTCTTGGGCGCTCTGGTTGGGGAGGAGGCTCCTCCGGACCGCGTCGTTCGAAAGGAACGACCCGAAGGCGGTTTCGTTCTCGCCGTGCCATTCCGCGAGGCCCCCGGATACCGCGCCGAGCCGGTCCTCGTACCCCCGAATGACGGTGGGCTGGTAAAATTTCGTTTCTAGAACGCTGAAAAGTCCCGCGTAGGAAGCGGCCGCCAATCCCGCGAAGAGGAGCGATGAGATGATGAGACTGAGCGCGAGTTTTGGCGCGGTACGCACGAATCCTCCCGAAACTTTTACCGATGCCCGATCCGCCGGAAATCGGCGCGGACGCGGGCCTATTAATATATCGGATCGCCCTGTTTAAATCATGAGCGTTCTTGGGTATATTCTCCGTACGATGATTGAGATCGAACGAGAAAATACCCAGGCGACCCCGGTCATGCTTGTGGGACGGACGGAGAGCCGGACGGCCCCCGATTCCGACGTACTCCGGGAATTGGCGAGCCTCTGCGAAACCGCGGGGTTCGAGGTCGTGGACTCCCTCGTGCTTACGCGGTACGACCCAACGCCGCGTTACGGGATGGGCGCGGGAAAGGCCCAGGAGATAGCCGATATCGCGAAGGAACGCGGCGCCCGGGAGATCGTTTTCGACTTCGAAATTACCCCGACACAGCAGCGAAACTGGGAAAAGCTGACCGAGCTCACCTGCCTGGACCGGCAGGAAGTCATTATCCGCATATTCGCCGCCCGGGCGATGACCCGGGAAGCCACCCTCCAGGTGGAACTCGCGCGCCTCGAATATTCCCTTCCACGGCTGGCCCACGCCTATGAGGCCCTCTCCCGCCAGCGAGGCGGCCGGTACGGCACCAAGGGCGCCGGCGAAACCCAGCTGGAGCTGGACCGCCGATCCGTCATGAACCGGATCGCCCAGATCAAGCGGGAAATAAAGGAGGTCCGGATGGATCGCGCGAGCCGGCGAAAGCGGCGCGAGCGCATCCCGATACCCTCCTGCGCGATCGTCGGCTACACGAACGTGGGGAAATCGAGCCTCCTGAACGCCCTGACCGGGGCGGGCGTACTCAGCGAGGACAAGCTCTTCGCCACCCTCGACCCCACCACCCGGCGCTATACGCTCCCCACCGGCAGGACCGTCCTCATGACGGATACCGTGGGCTTCATCCGCAACCTCCCCCACAGCCTGGTCGACGCCTTCCACGCGACCCTCGAGGAGGCGGCCTTCGCGAATGCCGTGATAATCCTGCTGGACGCCTCGGACCCGGAACTCCTTTCGCAGTACGAGACCACCAAGCAGGTGTTGGCCGAGGTGGAGGCGTCGGACCGCCCCTCCCTCCTCGTGCTCAATAAATGGGACCTGCTCGACGAGTTTACCCGAGCCCGACTTAAGGGCGAATTCCCCGATGCCGTGACGATGAGCGTGCGGGACAGGCTGGGCTTCGACGACTTCGCCCGGCGGGTGGACGCCCTGCTCGCCGGCGATGAGGGCCGTTACCGGATTCCTTCCGACCGGGGAGACCTTCTCGCGTGGGCCCACCGGGAGGGATCGGTAATGGAGGTCCGCTACGAGGAAGAGCTCATGCTGCTCCGGGTACGCGCGTCGGGCAGGCTCGCCGCAGCCCTTGCGCCTTTCGCCGAGGAGGCCATCGATGCGCCGCGGGAATAGGAACGCGCGGGTTCCGGTTCCCGAGATCGTCCTTCTCTCGGTCGCCGCGGCCATTCTCGCGGTAATCGTAGGGACGACGGCGTGGGCCTTCGCTACGGGCAGGGCGAAGCCCGGGTCCGGCACCCAACGGGACGGGGAAACCGTCTCCGGGCCGGTCACCGAGGGCATGTTTCCCGACCTCGGGACGCTGCGCGCACCCATTGATGATCCCGGCCGCGCCGTCGTGGTGGTAACCCCCGTTTTCGCCTACGATCCCTCGGACGTGGCGTTTCGCGAGGAACTGGTCGCCAAAAAAAACCGGCTTCGCGCCGTCATAACCGGGTGGTTCCGCGGGAAGACGAAAGCCGATCTCTCCGGTTTGGGCGAGGAGGGGGTCAAGCGCGACTTGCTCGACGCGATAAACGCAGCACTCGAGACCGGAAAGGTCTCAAAACTCTTTTTCACGGAATACTCGACGCTGGATTGACGAATCGTGCAACCGCTTTCGGCGCGAGGGTGTCTGAGTTTTCGTAGGAGGTCGATATGTCTGGATTCGGTACCGCGAATGCGGTGCCCGCCGCGCAGGTGATACTGGCGATTATTCCCATCGTGGGAATAGTGATGGGCGCGGTGGTAATTTTCTTCTACATCCTTTGGCGGCATCGCCAAATCGTGCGTCAGATCGAGAGGGGCGGCTACAAGCGTCCGGTCTTCGACCTGTATCTGTTCTCCGTACTGGCAGGATTCCTGCTCACGGGACTGGGATTGGTGCTTTCGCTCCTGTTCCTGGTTATCGAGGGCGTGAGCTATACCCTATTGGGCGGGCTCATTCCCTTCGCGCTTGGGATAAGCCTCCTGGCTTTCTTTTTCGCGACCCGCCGGTACGTGAAGCAGCGTGACTCAGAACGCTGATCCGGGCCTCCACTCCGCGCAGGAAGACCTGACCCTCTGCAGGGAAACGGTCGCGGGCGACCAGGCGGCGTTCGCCCGCCTCGCGGGAAAGTACCGAAAACGCATATTCAGCCTCGGCTACGGCTTTTTCCGGAATTCCGACGACGCGGAAGATTTCGCGCAGGACGTGCTCGTGAAGCTGTATACGTCGATCGCCTCCTTCAGGGGCGAGTCGCGCTTCTCGACGTGGCTCATGCGAATCGCCTACAACACGGCGATCAACTCGATAAAGCGCCGGAAGGAATATACCTCCCTCGCGGAGGACTTCGACGTTGCCGATTCGGGGGAGGGCCCCGAGGAAGCGCATCTGCGCGAGTGTTCCCGCGACGCGATTCGCGAGGCGGTGACGGACCTGCCCGAACGCTACCGGGTATGCGTCGACATGTTCTTCTTTTACGATATGCCCTACGCGGATATCAGCGACGTGACCGGCTTGCCGGTCAATACGATAAAATCCCACGTGTTCCGGGCGAAAAAGCTGCTGCGGGACAGGCTTTCAGGAGGCGAGTGACATGACTTGCGACAAGGCATTCGACCGGTATCTCGGTCTCGACAAGTTTGAATCGGTACCCCTCCCGGTTACCCTCCATCTCCTGGCCTGTCCCTCCTGCAGGACCGCCGTCAGGCGCATTACCCGCGCCGAGCGTTCCCTCGCCGCCCCCTACGCGGCGCGCCGCGTCCCGGCGGAGGCGGACCCTGACCCCGTCGTCCGCGCCGCCATGGCCCGGATCAACGCGGCAGGCCTCGCGTTTCCCGACGACCTCGGCGAAAAGGGCAGGGTTTCCCTTTTTCGCTGGCTCGTGTCCGGTCTCGCCCTCGCCGCGGGCTTCGCGATAGTCCCCTTCAGCGACGTGGGCGCCTGGTCGCGGCAAGCCTTCGGCACGGGCTACCTCGTGTCCTATTTCCTTCTTTGCGGGGTGGCGGTTACCGTATGGTGCGGCATGTTCGTGGGAACCAATATCGATTTGTTCGTGAAGAAGTTCGGCATAACGCGCATGGCCTGAACCGGCCCGGCGCGTCAATTCCACAGAGTCGCCGGATTTATGGTCGCCCTGTTCTTGAATACCGTGAAATGAAGATGAGGGCCGGTGCTCTGGCCCGTGTTTCCCACGAGGCCGATCTTGGTCGCCGTGGTGACCCGTTTTCCCTTCGAAACCAAAATCTTGGACATATGCCCGTAGAGGGTCTGATACCCCGAATGGTGCGAGACGATCACGTAGTTCCCGTAGGTCACGTCGTAGCCCGTGGAGCTTACCACCCCCTCGAGGGCGGCGTAAATCGGCGAGCCCATGGCGGTCGCCATGTCGATTCCGTTGTGGAAGGTCCGGGCATTCACGAAGGGGTTGTTCCGCCAGCCGTACCGGGACGAAATGTAGTACCCGCCGTGCAGGGGCTTGTGGAACAGGTCGCCGTTGATTTCCTGGATGGTTACCCAATCCAGTTTCGCGTCCGGCAGGAACAGGGAGCTCCCGGCGGGAACGACGTTGTCGGTGATGCCGTTGGCCATGGCGATTTTTTCGAGGGAAACGCGGTATTTGTCGGCGATGGTGGCGGGAGTGTCACCTTCCCTGACGGTATAGATGATCCCGTCGATCGAGGGAATCTTGAGAAGCTGGCCTATCTGGATTGTTCGCGTGTTCTTGAGCCGGTTCAGGCTGATTATCGCGTCCTGGGATACCCCGAACCGGTCCGCGATCTTGCTTACCATGTCGCCCTTTTCCACGGTGTAGACGGTGTAATAAAGCTCGCCGAGGGATACCTTTCCCGAGCCTTCAGCGTCGGGCCTTTCGGAAGGCAGACCCGTATCGGCGCCGCCCATGGCCATGAGCCCGCCCGGGGCAATCGCGGCGAGATCCGGCTGGTCTGAGGGCCCCGTCTCGAGGGAAAGGCGGGCGGAGCAGGAGGCCAGCAACGGGACAAGAAGGGCGAAGGACACAAACCGGATGACGTATAGGCGCGAGTTGAAGGTCATGATTTCCCCATTATACATCCCCCACGGGATAAGCAGAAGCGGTATTCTGGTAAATTCTCGGCGCCGCGCCGCCGAATGATAACCCTATTTTTTACCGAGGCCGATCAGGTAGGTTTCGAAGCTCTCGGTTCGGCACGCCTCGGGTTTGAAGCCCCGGGCGGTCTTGAAGACGCTTCGCATCTTCTTGAGGGCTTCCTGTTCGCCCCCGCCCTGGAAGACCTTGACCACGAAGTTCCCCCCGGGAAGGAGCATCTGCTCGGCGTAAAAGAGGGCGAGCTCCACCAGGCCGCTCGAGCGGGCGGTGTCGACGGTGCGGTTACCGGTGGTCGCGGGGGCCGCGTCGCACACCACGAGATCGTAGGGCCCGAGTTTCTTCGCCTCCGCCCGGATCTCCGCGGCGTACAGGTCTCCCTGGAAGAACGAGAGATTTTCGCCTTTCACGTCCTTCGCGAGGGGGGAGAGGTCTATGGCG
>QKCE01000187.1 GCA_003245785.1 Spirochaetales bacterium
TTTCCCGGCCCGTCATCTCCAGGATGAACCAGCCGGCGGGCTTGAGGGAGGCGTGAATATTGCGGAGAATCTGGAGGTCTTCCTCGATGGTGTCGCAGTAGCCGAAGCTGGTATAAAGGCTGACGGCGGCGTCGAAGGCCTCGGGGCGCACGAAGGCGCGGAGGTCCGCCTGCTCCAGGTCGAGGGTAACGCCCTCGTCTTGGGCCGTTTCCAGCGCCGCGTTGAGAAAGGGACGGATCAGGTCCACGCCGGTGACCCGGGCGCCCCGGGAAGCGAGCTCGACCGCGATGCGCCCCGGGCCGCAGCCCGCGTCGAGGATGGCGGGGCCGTCTGCTTCCTCCGCCCCGGCCCCGTCGCCCTGGTCGTCCCGTTCGGGATTCGCGCCGATTATGCGCAGGACGCCCTCGGCGACGTTGGGGGCCTCTGCCCAGCGTTGGGCGTCGAAGAGCACCGGGGCGTATTGGGCCCAAAAGGATTCGCTTTCGAACCAGTCCTTCTTCTTTTCGGTCATCCCCTTCCTCCTTGGGCGCGGGCGAGCCGCGGGCGTACGCTTGAAAAGTATATCACATACGACGTATACTTGTTACACACTCACAGTTTCTCTCGCGCCATTCTTATCATCAGGAGATCGACTTATGGTTATTCTCACATTGAATTGCGGAAGCTCCTCCGCGAAGTATCAGGTTTTCGACTGGGACAACCAGGACGTCATCGCGTCCGGCGTGGTCGAACGCGTCACCCAGGAAGGCGGGTCCATCACCCATATCGCCAAGGGCAAGGGCGAGTTCAAGTCCAACCACGAATGCCCCAACCACACGATCGCCGTCGAGCTCATCATCCACACCCTTACGGATCCGGAGATCGGCGTCATTACCGACATGAACGTGATCAAGGCCGTGGGGCACAGGGTCGTGCACGGCGGTAACAAATTCTCCAAGTCCGTAATCGTCACCCCCGAGGTTCTCGAAACCTTCCGCGAGGTCCAGGATCTCGGGCCCCTTCACAACCCGGCCAATATCATGGGCATCGAGGCGGCGCAGAAAGTCCTCCCCGACGTGCCGCACTGCGCGATCATGGATACCGCGTGGCACCAGACCATGCCCGACACCAGCTTCATGTACGCCGTGCCCTACGAGTGGTACACCGACTACGCGGTTCGCCGCTACGGCTTCCACGGCACGAGCTTTCTCTATACCGCCAAGCGGGCCTCGGTCATTCTCGGCAAGAAGCCCAAGGACACCAACGTCATCATCGCGCACATCGGCAACGGCGCCTCCATGTGCGCCGTTCGCGACGGCATGAGCTACGACACGAGCATGGGTATCACCCCCCTCGAGGGACTCGTCATGGGAACCCGCTCCGGCGACTGCGATCCCGCCCTCGCGTTTTACATGATGCGCAAGGCGGAAATGGGCGTGCAAGACATCGACACCGCCCTCAACAAGAAGTCCGGCCTCCTCGGCGTTTCCGGCAAGTACTCCGACCGCCGCGACATTTCCAAGGCCATGGCCGAGGGAGACAAGCGCGCCGAGCTCGCCTTCAACATCGAGACCTACCGGGTGCGCAAGTACATCGGTTCCTACATCGCCGCCCTCGGGCGCACGCCCGACGCGATCGTGTTCACCGCCGGCGTCGGCGAATTCCACGCGGGTGTTCGCGAGGCGGTATGCACCGGCCTCGAGCACCTCGGGATCAAGCTGGACCCCGTCAAGAACAGCCTCGCCCGCACCCGGAACGCCGAAACCTGCATAAGCGCCGACGATTCCCCGATCAAGATCTTCGTGATCCCGACGGACGAGGAACTCGTGATGACCGAGGACGCCTACGCCCTCATGAAGGGAACCTACGACGTCCACACGAACTTCACCTATTCCTTCCAGTCCCCCTCTTACGAGAACAAGGGACGCGTCGAGGGACTCAAGAGGGACCTCGAGAAGACCCCGGACCTCGAGAAGATCATCGTGAAGATTCCCGGGGCGAAATAAGCGATGGACATCCTCGGGATCGGCAACGCGTTGGTCGACGTCTTCTGTTTTTCGGACGATGAGCTCGCGTTGTCCCTGGGTTTGCACCCCAACAATACGGTGCATATCCGTCCCGAGCGTATGGACGAGCTCCTCGCCTTCATCCCGGACCAGATCCCGGTTTCGGGAGGCGGGGCGTCGAACGCGCTCAAGGCCGCCGCGGCCCTGGGCGCATCCTGCGCCTTCGCGGGGTGCACCGGCTCCGAGGACCGCGAGATCGACCGATGGGCCCGGCTTTTCGAGCGCGACATGGGGGCTTTCGGAATCGAGGCACGGCTTGAACGACGCTCGATACCGACGGGGCGCTGTCTCGTCCTTCACATGCCCGGCGGCATGAAATCGGTGGCCTGCGCCCCCGGCGCCGCGCCCACCCTGCGCCCCGAGCAAATCGAGACGGGCCTGGTTTCCCGGGCAAAAATCGTGCACTTCGACGGCCAGCTCCTGAGAAACGGCGAGCTTACGGACCGGGTCGCCAACCTCTGCAAATCCTTCGGCATTCCCCTTTCCATCGATATCGCCTCCATCCATATCGCGCGAAACCACGCCGGGACGATCGATTCGATCCTCCGCCAAAACGAGTGCGTGCTGTTCATGAACGAGGACGAGGCCCACGAGTTCACCATGGCGATGAATCCCATAGGCTGCGAGGACGAGACGCTCACGGAATATACCCGCGGCAGGGGCCGAAAGACGTGCATCGTGCGAAAGCGGGGCGAAGCCGGAGCCCAGGCATGGCTCGACGGCGAACGGTACGAGGCGGCGGGAATCGTGGTGGAGCGGCCCCTGGACGATACCGCCGCCGGCGATTGCTTCGCCGGGGCGTTCCTGCATTCCTGGCTCGGGGGCGTTCCCCTCGGCGACAACCTCAAAGCGGCGAACCGCTTCGCCGCGAAGGCCCTAACCGTTCCCGGAAGCGCCCTGGAACCGCCGGTCAGGAAGGCCGGCCCCGCCCTGTAATTCCCTTAATCCTTAACGGGCCAAAAGCCCGATCCTCAGCTTGTTGGCGATCGCTTCCCCGGCCGTATGGGCCACGAGGGCGAGGGCGAATTCCTCGGCGGACCCGGCGGCCCGCGACGTGATCAGGTTTCCGTCCACCACTACCCGGTCCTCCAGGGGAGCGGGCTTCAGGCTGTCCCCGGAACCGGGGTAGCAGGTCCATTTACGGCCCACCAGAAGGCTCCAGCCCCCGAGCACCACGGCGGGGGCCGCGCAAATCGCGCCGACCATTCGCTGTTCGCGCAGCATCGCCTCGACGATCGTGCGTACTTCCCGCGATTCGGAGAGGTTTTTGCTGCCCAAACCGCCGCCGGGCAACACGACGAGGTCGGGAAGGGGCAACGGAAGCACCTCGTCTATCGTCGCGTCGGTTTCTATCCTGAGCTCATGCCCGGACTTTACCGTCTTTCCCGACACGCCCACCACGACGACCCGGAGGCCCGCGCGGCGAAGGTAATCGATAGGGGTTACCGCCTCGACGTCCTCAAAACCCTCCGCGAGAAATACGTACGCACTTTTCATGAAACATCCCCTTTAAACATCCGTTAGGCGCTAGTATAATAGTAAACGATGAAACAAGTATTGTTAATAGACGAGTCAACCATTTTCAGGGAGTACCTGAAAACCAAGCTCGAAACGCGCCACGTGGGGCTCGATATAGGCGTCGGCATGCTCGACAGCATCTCCAAGATGCGCTCGCTCCTGCCGGAACTCGTGATAATCGATTTCATGACCGCCAAGCCCTTCATCTTCGACATTCTCGAGTCGAAACGCACCGACCCGAACGCGAAGGACATTCCGGTCATCCTTCTCGCCCAAAAGATCGAGAAGAAGGAAATTACCCGCCTCGCGGAATACGGGGTCAGGAAGATCATCCCGAAACCCCTGAAAATCGACCAGCTGTTCACCTTCGTTTCGCCAATCCTGGGCGTCGATTTCGACATCGACACCACCCCCTGCATCCTCGAGGCGCGGGTCAACGACAATATCATTTTCATCGAGATAGCCCAGGGACTGAACCGCGAGAAAATCGACCTCCTGAAGTACCGGATCAAGGAACTCATCGCCCTTTATTCCCTGTCCTTCCCGAAGATCCTGATCCTGATGACCGATTTCTCCCTTTCCTTCATCGACGCGCCGAACCTCGAGCACCTGATGAACAGCATCATGTACGACCAGGGCGTGCGGAACCGGAACATCAAGATCCTGACCCTGGACCCCTTCGTCAAGGAGTTCATCGGGGGAAGCAAGGAATACGCGGACATCCAGATAGTGAACGACCTCTCGAAGGCGATCGATTCCCTCCTGAAGGACCTGAACCCCACCGTCGATTCCTCGACCCTCATCTCGGAGCGCATCCTGACGGTGGACCAAAACCGCCAGGACGACGATTCGGCGATCCAGATGCGCTTCAAGAGCGAGGTCGAGACGCTCAAGGCCAGCGCGCGGGACATCCGCATCGCGGTGGTGGACGACGATATCGTGATACGCACGGTCCTGTCGAAAACCTTCCAGTCCATCCAGGCCATAGTGGACCAGTACGAGTCGGGCACGGCCTTCATGCCCTCCGGCCTTTCGGGAAAGTACGATCTCGTATTCCTCGACCTGATGATGCCGGGAATGAACGGCTTCGAGGTATTGAAAAACCTGCAGCAGCAGGGAATCACGACCCCGGTCATCGTACTCTCGGCAATTAGCCAGCGGGAGGCCGTACTCCGCGTGCTCTCCGCCGGGGTAAAGAGCTACATGATCAAGCCGTTGAAGCCCGACGCCATCCTGAAAAAGGCGATCGAGGTCCTGCAGACGACCGTGTAGCATGAAAGTCCCCACTGGCGATCTCGGCAATTACCTCGATACCTCCGGGATTCCGGTCCTGATATTCTCGTCGAAGGGGAAGCCCCTCGATTGGAACGGGGCGGCGACGGAACTCTTTCCCGAGCTGGTCGCGGAGGGAGGGCCCGTCCGCGACGTCCGCACGGTCATATTGAAGCGGGTCTCGCCGGAGTCCAGGATTCGGCTCAAATACCTTTTCGAGAGCGGGGCGCCCCGCTTCGAGATAGAGTTTCACAGGGAATCCGGTTCGGACCGCCGCTGGTACCGAATGTCCGTGAGCCTCCAGGCCGACGGCAACCGATTTGCCCTGATCCACGAGATAACGGGGCAAAAGATAAAGGAACGGCACCTCGTGGTCGCCAAGGAGACCGCGGAAAAGGCGAGCCTTTCCCGAAGCCAGTTTCTCGCCAACATCAGCCACGAAATACGAACCCCGATCCAGACCATCGTCGGCATGATGGAGCTTCTCGGCGACACGAAACTCGACGAGGAGCAGACCGAATACTCCCGGCAAGTCCGCTTCAGCGCCGACGTCATGCTGACCCTGATCAACGACATACTCGACTTCTCGAAGGTCGAGGCGGGGCAGCTCAAGATAGAAACCATCGATTTTGACCTTGCCGACGTGGTCGAGCGTACCGTGGACCTAATCTCCATGGAAGCCCACCGGAAAGGAATCGAGATTTGCATCATCGTGGAGCCGGACCTTCCGTCCCGCGTGCAGGGCGACCCCGCGCGGCTCCAGCAGATACTGCTGAACCTCGTGAAAAACGGCGTGAAATTCACCTCCCAGGGACAGATCGTCGTGTCCGTGGAACGCCGGGCCGGCGAGGCCGTTTCCATGCGCAACGACGACGGGACGCGCCTCCGCTTCGAAATCCGCGATTCCGGCATCGGGATTCCCGACGACGTGAAGACCAAGCTCTTCGCCCAATTCGTCCAGGCGGATTCCTCGACGACCCGCAAGTACGGCGGCACCGGCCTCGGCCTCGCCATCTCGAAGAACCTCGTGACCCTCATGGACGGGGAAATTGGGGTTACCGACAACCCGGGCGGGGGATCCCTGTTCTGGTTCGAGCTCCCCCTCGTGCCCTCGAGGGAACAGCCGGTCCGCGCGCCCCTGGAGTTGGATCCGTCCACGCGATTCCTGCTCGTGGACGACAACGTGACGACCCTCGACATACTCACCAAGATGCTCGCCGCCCTGGGCTACGAAAACGTGGAACGGGTAACCTCGGGAAGCCTCGCCCTCGGCAAGCTTCGCGAGGCTTACGATTCGGACAAACCCTACGACATCGTCCTCATCGACATGATCATGCCGGAAATGGACGGCTGGCGGCTCGCCGCCGAGATAAACGCGAACAGGGAGATAAACCAGGCACAGCTCTACCTTATGGTCCCGGAAGGAAGCTTCGGGGCCGACGCGAAAATGAAGCTCCTCGAATGGTTCAACGGCTACCTTTACAAGCCCGTGAAGCAGCGAAAGCTCGTGGACCTGCTCCGGGAGCATTGGCAGTCCTCCATAGACCTCGAGGTGGTCGAGGAGGTGGAGGCGATCCCGGACGACGAAGAGGCGGAGCCCGTCGAGGAAATACCGGAACCGGCCGCCGCGCCGCCCGAAGCCGAAGGCCAAGCCGAGCGCGCCGCCCCCGCGGACCTCACGGGCGTTTCGGTCCTCGTCGCGGAAGACCACCCGGTTAACAGCAAGCTCCTCAAGATTTTCCTCGAAAAGGCGGGGGCTCGGGTATACCTCGCGGAAGACGGCCAGGAGGCCACGGAGCTCATCCAGCGCAATCCCGTGGATATCGTGTTCATGGATATCCAGATGCCCCGCATGAACGGCTACGAGGCCGCCGCATGGATTCGCCAGCGCGAGTACAGGCAGCCCATAATCGCCTGCACCGCCAGCGCCCAGGAAAACGAACGGGAGAAATGCATGTCCTTCGGCATGAACGACGTACTGCCCAAACCGTACAAGCGAAACGACGTATACCGTATCGTCGAGGCGTACCTGAATCTCCAGCCGAAAGCGGCGCCGAAAGGCGACTCCGACGGGAATGACGCCCCGGCCGCTGCCAAGCCCAAGCCGGCCTACAGGGATATCGAGGTTTTCGACGCAAAGGGATACCTCGAGATGATGGGCGACGACGAGGAAATCGCGGCGAGTCTCGTGGAAGGCTTTCTCGAGCAGACCTCCAAGCACATGAAAACCCTCCGTGAACTCCTTTCCCGAAGCGACTTCGCCGGAGGACGGCGGACGGCCCACCTCATAAAGGGGAGCTCCCTCAACATTACGGCGAACCGTTTCGCGGCGTCGGCGAAGGAAATCGAATGCGCCCCGGACGATACGACCCTCAAGGAATTCGCCGAGCGGTTCAGGACCATGAGCGAAGCTTACGTGGTTCTCCGCGAGGCGCTCAGGCACGCGTACCCGAAGAAAGGCAAGGAAAAATGAGACTCGCGAGCTACCATCTGCACACTACCCATTGCGACGGGACCGTTTCCGCCGCCGCGATGCTCGACGCGGCCCGAAAGGCGGGCATGACGGACCTTGGATTCTCGGCCCACGCGGCTTGGCCCTTCGCCGCGAGCTGGCACCTTCCCCCCAAGCGATACGACGCGTATCTCGCGGAAGTCCGCGCCCTGGCACGGGGCGATACCGGGGGAATCAGGGTATGGTGCGGTTTCGAGGCGGATTACCTGCCCGGCGCGACCGTTCCCGACCGGGGGTATTACGCGGCATTCTCGCCGGATTTCCTGATCGGCTCCGTGCATTACGTGGCGAGCGACGACCCCGGCAGGGCGGCGGAGCCCTGGACCGTCGACGGGCCGGCTGCCGACGTGCGGGCCACCCTGGAACGCGCCTTCGACGGCGACGGGAAGCGGGCAGTCTCGCGATATTTCGCCCTCCTCCGCGAGATGACCGCCCGGTACGGCTTCGATATCATTGGCCATGCGGACCTTCCCAGGAAACGCAACGGGGAGCTTGGTTTTTTCGACGAAAACGCCCCTTGGTACCGAAAGGAACTTGAGGTAACCGCGGACGCGATCGGGAAATCGGGAAAGATCGTCGAGATCAATACGGGGGCGATTACCCGGGGCGCCATGGACGACCTGTACCCCTCGGGGGAATTCCTCGCGATCCTCGCGCGCCAAGGGGCGCGATTCACCTTGAACTCCGACGCCCACGCGCCCGAAGACCTCACCGGGGCTTACGACCGGGCTTACCGAGCCGCGAGGGAAGCCGGCGTCCGTGAATTGTGGTTTCTCGGCACCGCGGGCTGGGAACCGGAAGCCTTGGGGTAAAAAAAAAGAACGGCGCGCGCCGTTCTTTTTTTGTCCGTGAGTGGGTTAACGATTCCGCCTTTCGTCGGCGCTTTGGCACTCGATGCACATGAGCGCGTAAGGGATCGCCTCGAGCCGTTCCTTGGGGATGCGCTTTCCGCACTTCATGCAGAGGCCGTATTTTCCCTGCTCGATCCGGCTGATAGCGGAATCGATGAGTCGCATGCGCTTGATGTCCTTCGTGCCGATCGTCTCGAGCATCTTGCGGTCCATGTCGTCCGAGGCGATGTCGGCAAAATCCTTCGGGTCTATCCCCTCCACGATCGCGCGAAAATCTTCGTTATTGGATATAAGGGTATCGATAATTTCCTGTTTAAGGTCGAATAGGGCTGTTTTCATCTGGTCGATGAATTCTTTTTCCATACAAGGCACTCCAGTTGACAAATAGATAGATAGACCATAGAATTATACGAACGAAATCCGTAAAAATCAAACGATTTTTGACTCATTTCGCGGTAATTTTTTTGGAGGCATTGTGGCGAAAGAAGAAGCTATAGAGGTGGAAGGCATCGTTAAGGAGTCCCTTCCCAATACCATGTTCCGGGTAGAACTGAAAAACGGGCACGTGATTCTCGCGCACCTTTCAGGTAAAATGCGCAAGCATTACATCCGCATCGTTCCCGGCGACAGCGTGAAAGTCGCGCTTTCCCCCTACGACCTCAATCGCGGTCGCATCATCTACCGCGAAAAATAAAGCCTTTCCTTATTTCTTCAAAGAAAACAGAAGTTTAATCGCGCGCAGGGTGTTCATGAAACCCCTGCCTATCGCGCCCACGCAGATAACCAATCCGAAAATGCCGAACCACAGCGAGAAGCGGAAAAGGATCACGCCGAGCACGGTCGTCGCGACTCCCTTGACCAGCATTTCGTAAATTTCCGGCTTGGTATACGGGCGGTATTCCGGCCGCTGGCCCCAGGTGCCGCTCGAGCCCGAAGTACCGTACCAGTTCCAGGTATATTGGCCCGTCCAGCGCGGGTCGCTCCCCTGTTGCGTTCCGAAAGGATTATAGTTTCCCTGAGCCTGGTTTCCCCAGGGGTTGGAAGTATCGGAATAGCCGCCGAGATCGTACCGCGTTTTTTTCGATGGGTCACCGAGCACGGAATAGGCTTCGTTGATTCTCTTGAACTGCTCCTCGGCCTCCGAGTTCCCGGAATTCCTGTCGGGATGGTATTTGAAGGCTAACTCCCGGTAGGCTTTCTTGATCTGGTCTAGGCTCGCCTCGCGGGATACGCCGAGGGTTTTGTAGTAATCGGACATCAACCTCTTTCCTCTTCTTCTGGGTTACCCTACTAAGGTACTCATAAACGGCGCGGGTTACAAGCGTTCATTTCAGGAGAACCCAGGTAGAACCCGTTCCGCCCTCGGCGTGGGCGGAGTGGCCCGACTCCCCCGCGTGGGAATTCCGCTCCAGAAAGAGGCGCACCACGCCCTTGAGCACCGGATCGTCCTCCGAATGGGTTCCCTTCCCGTGGATGATCAGGACCTTCGCGAGTCGGCGACGGACGCAATCGGCAAAAAACGACTCGAGCCTAACCCAAGCCTCGTCACGGGTTAAGCCGTGCAGGTCGATGGTCGCTTCCGGCTTGAGGGAATGAAGCCGGCGCCGGCGAGCCGCCGGGGACTCGTTTTCCCCGTTCCCGTCGAGGGCCGCGTCCTTGTCCTCGATGCCGTTTCGGCGCATCCACACGTCCATCGGGTTGGCCCGGACGGGCTCCCGCGGCGGTTCCTTCCGGGTTTCCGGGTTCTTCGCCCCGGCCCGCTCGTCTTCCGCGATCCGCTTTTTTCCGTAAGGTTTCGCGGTCGTTTTTTCCCATTCGTCCAGCAAGTCGCCAAAGTCCATATAAATCACTCCGATTCCGTTTCGGTTGCGGTATAAAGATGAAAGCGGGAGGCGGGGATCCAGCCCCGGGCGCCGCCGGCGCTTTCGCCGTAAACCCATCCGCCCGCGACCCTGAGTTCCAGGAGCGAGGTGCCGTCCGGGAGCGTCTCGAGGGTCCGCGATCCCGGATCGGGAACGTTGTAAAGAGGGCCGCCATCCGCCACGCCTGCGGGGCGGCTATCGCGAATATACAAAGAGACGGCGAAAAAGGCGAGCGAAAACGCCCCTATCCCGAGCGCCAGGGCCATGCCGGAGAGGAGGCGGATTCGGGAAGCGAGCAGGGAAAAAAGGAAGGCCAGGGCGAGGAATATCGCCGCCCCGAAGACTGCGGGGAATTTCCACGCGGCCGGCGGAACCGGAAGGGTATCCTCGAGGCCCATTTCCCCTTCGAGGGCAAGCCGTTGCGCCCGTATCGCCGCGGGGAAAAACGAGCGGTATTCGGAGGCCCGCAAACCGACGAGGCGCGCGACCGCTTCGGCGCCGGCGCCCGTCCCGGCGGCGGTCTCCGCGGAAGAATCCGGTGCAACGGGCGTGAACGCCGAATCCAGTTCGGGATACGAGGCCTCGCCGTTTCCGCCCGGGGCGGCGCCCGACACGCGAACCGAAGCCTCGGCGCTCGCGAGGCTCCTGCCCCCGGGAAGGCCGGACACGACGGCCCGGGGCAAGCCCTGTTCCCCCGATTCGAGGGGGGTCCACCGGTACCGCGCCAGAATGACGCGCCCGCCGGTTCCCAGGTCTCCAGCGGGGAGGGGCTCGAGAATCGCGTTTTCCGGCGCGGGACACGAAACCGTCGCGCCCAAAAGCGCCGCCGGACCGGTAAGGGCAATGGTTCTCGCCCTGCCCGCCCGGATCGTACCGGAGCCTTCCACGGCCCAGGCGACCGCGGCGTCCGGGTCGTCGCCGTAGGGATCGCCCCGGACGATGAACGATGCAGCCGCCGCGCGGTAGGTTTCCCCGCCGCTCCTTATCTCGAAGGGACCGAGTTCCCAGGTGCCCGGGACGTTCGCGCGGAGGGTCAGGGTGAACACGACGGAAGCGAGGGCAGTCAGGGTCTGGCCGTCCTTCGGGGCGAGGCGCGCCGCCTCTTTCCGGCTTCCGACGAGGGTCAGCCCCTCGGGAACGCTCCCGTACACGAGCGACGTATCGGCGAGTTCCGCGCCGTAAGCGGTCACCGTCAGGGTAAAATTCGAGCCGGGCCGGGCCTCGACGGGGCCCGAGTCGACGGAAACGGAAAGGGCGCCCAAGGACGGGACGGAGGACAGGGCCAGAAGAAGCGCGGCGCCCGCCCTCAATAATCCGGCGTATCGGCCGCGGCTTTTTTCGTTTCCTGGTTTTTCCATCGGTCCTGTTCCTTTTTGCGGACGAGATTGAAGATAGAATCCGCCGCGATATCGTCGGAAGCCTGAATTTGCGCGGAGCTCGGCGAAGAAGAGGAGCGGGAGCGCGCCTCGTCCCGGGAGCGCAGGCTCAGCTCCATATTGACGCGGGCGTCCGACGAGGGAGGTCCGGTCTCGAGGGACCGCTTGAAGGCCCGCGCCGCCCCGTCGTAGTCGCCGTCGCGATACGCGATGATTCCCCGCTGGTACCATACCGAGGAGACGATCTCGGCGGGGGCGTCCCCGTCGATCATGTCGAACCGGCTTTCCGCCGCGCGGCGCTCGTCCCCCGAGAGATAGGTGGAGCCCAGCCCGTAAAGCGCGTAGTCCCCCACGAGGGTATCGGCGTCGTCCCCGGCCCGGGAAAGGGTATCCAGAAAGACCGAGGCCGCGGCGGGCCAGTCATGGCGGACCCACGCGATTACCCCGGAGAGGATGCCGGAAATGCCCGCGGTCCTCGAGACGGCGGAAGACCCGCCGCAGGAAACGAGGGATAGCGAAACCAGGGCGGGAAAGGCGAGAAAGGATAGCCTTTGACTCAGGACGCTTCTTTTTTTCGCCACGCGACGCCTCCCGTTACGAGCCCGACGCCGAGAAAGGCGATCGAGAAAAAGACGCATTCCGGATACCGGCTAACCGGTTCTTCCGAATACCGCAACTCCGGTCCCCGGGTCGCCGACGAGCCCAAATAATCGAGAACGCGCAGGGCGGAGCCCGAATCGGCGGCGTTCACGTAGGCGCTCTTGCCTCCCGCCGCCTCGGCCGCCGCGAGAAGCAGGTCCTCCCGAAGGACGGTGGTACGCAAGTCCACCCGCCCGGGGTCGGGATCGGGGTCGGCGTCGATCGACGCGCCCTGGGCGGTGCCTATCCCGATTATCAGAAGGGTAACTCCCGCGCGTCCCGCCTCCCGGGCCGCGTCGACCAGGGAGCCCGAGGTTTCGTCCCCGTCGGTAAAGAGCAATATCGTTCGCGACGACGCGTCCGAGGGGGGGAAGGCGGCAAGGGCCGCGCGGACTCCCGCGGCGAGGGACGTGCCCGGGCTCGTGAGCAGCGCCGGGGAAAGGCTATCCAGCAGGTCGCTCACCGCCTGGCGATCCAGGGTCATGGGTACGGAAAGGGCCCCCGTTCCCTTCGCGAGGGTCACCCCGCAGGCGACCGGCCCGAGCCGGGCGGATAAAAGCGAGGCGTACCGGGCCGCGTAGGTAAGCCTGTCCGGAAGCACGTCGGACACGGTCATGCTGCGGGATATGTCGATCGTGATCATCACCGAGGCCCCTTCCTCCCGGACGGGGACCAGGCGCGTCCCGATCCTCGGCCCCGCGAGGGCGAGAACGAGAAAAAGCCACGAGGCCGCGAACCAGGCCGCCCTCAGGCGCATCGGCGCGAAGAGCGCCTTGGGATCGGTTCCCGCGAGCCTTGAAACGCCCGATCCGAGCCTGGCGAGGCGATACCGGAAAAAAGCATAGGCCGGCGGAATCGCGAGGGCGAGCGACAGCCAGCGGGGATGGTCAAAAACGGGGATCATAGGAGGGCCCCCATGAGAAGTCGTCGGATGGCCCAGGCGAGGGCGGCGAGAATCGCCGCGGCGGCGATGAAGCCCGTTTCGAGGTGCTGTTCCACCGTCCTGGTCCAGGCGACCGGTGACGTCGGGAAGGAGGAGCCGATCGCGGCGAAGGCTTCGGCGAGATCCGGCGCGTTAGCCGCCGACACGTACTGGCCCCCCGCCCGGAAGGCGATATCCCGCAGGGAGGCTTCGTCGAAGCCCGAGTCGAGCACCCCGGAATACAGGGTTCCCGTGGCGGGATCGGCGTATTCAACGGGGACTTCCCCGCGCGAGCCGATACCGACGACGAAAAGCGTTATATTCCGTTCCCGGTAGAGGTCCGCCGCGGACCGGGGGTTGATTTCGCCCGCGTTGTTCTCGCCGTCCGTGAGTACGACGACCACGGCCCGCTCGACCGATCGCCCCGCGAGATGCGCCGCCGCCACGCCGAGGCCGAGGCCGATCGCGGTGCCGTCGCCGAATTCCCCGACCTTGAGGCTTTCGAGGCGCTGCGAAAACGCGAGATGGTCCCGGGTGGGCGGAACGAGCAGGGCCGCGTCGGAACCGAAGCCGACGAGGCCGCAGGAATCGCCGGGACGCCGGGCGGCGAAG